>DRKU01000120.1 GCA_011051615.1 Gammaproteobacteria bacterium | reverse complement strand
GGCTGTTCTTGATCTCGACGAAGTTGCCCACGTGATTGTCGCCGTCGAGCACTGCACCCGGCCGCAGGCGAGACCAAGGGCCAACGCGCGAGCCATCACCGATGTCGGCGTCCTCGGCAATGCAGTACGGCAACAGGGTGACACCATCGCCGATGCGTACATTACGCAACACGCAGCCGGGACCAATGTGTACGGCATTGCCAATCGTCACCTCGCCTTCCAGGATCACGTTGACATCGATGGATACATCACGCCCGACACTGACCGTACCGCGCACGTCCAGCCGCGCGGGATCGGCGAGGGTGACGCCCTCGGCCATGAGGGCCTCGGCCTGGCGGCGCTGGTAATAGCGCTCCAGGTGGGCGAGTTGGGCCTTGCTGTTGACACCGAGGACTTCTTCGACCACCTCGGGCTGCGCGGTCTCGATGGCCATGCCCTCGGCCACCGCCATGGCGATAATATCGGTCAGGTAGTACTCGCCCTGGGCGTTGTCGTTGTCGAGGGCGTCGAGCCACTGGTGCAGCTTCGCACCACGCACGGCAAGGATCCCGGTGTTGCCCTCGGTGATGGCCAGCTCGTCGGCGCTGGCATCCTTCTGCTCGCGGATGGCGGTGACGCAGCCCTCGGCATCGCGCAGGATGCGGCCGTAGCCGGTGGGATCGTCGAGCTCCACGGTCAGCAGGGCAAGGCTGTCGGCCGTCACCCGGCCAAGCAGCTCGCGCAGGGTCTCGGCGCGGGTGAAGGGCACGTCGCCATAGAGCACCAGCACGGTGTGGTCGTCGTCGAGGCAGGGCAGGGCCTGGGCCACGGCATGGCCCGTGCCCAGCTGCTCGGCCTGCTCCACCCAGGTGAGGCCCTCGGCATCCAGCGCACTGCGTACCTGCTCACCGCCGTGACCATGGACGACGACAATGCGATCGGCATCCAGCCCCCGAGCGGTGGCGATGACATAGCCGAGCAGGGGCGTCCCGCCAACGGGGTGCAGAACCTTGGGAATATCCGACTTCATGCGGGTTCCCTGACCCGCGGCGAGAATGACTACATCCAGTCCCATGGAAGACTCTGAGGCGAAAAATAGCGAGGCACACACCCTATCGCCCTGGCCCGCCGATGGCAATAATAAATACGCGGCAGGGCGCTCCTACGAAGGTAGTAAACCGCGACGGGAAAAATCCCCGCCGATCAAGGGGCTGGCGGCCCCTCAACCACCCGGTGCAAACGCCGGACTCAGTGCAGGGCGGCGCCGCTCTGCGCCTGGTTGGCGGCCAGCTCGGCCTCGGTGGCGGGCCGGATATTGACCACCTTCACGTGAAAGACCACATCGCGGCCAATGAGGTGGTTGTTGCCGTCGAGGTAGATCTTGCCGTCCTCGATGCGCACCACGCGCATGGTAATGGTATCACCCGCATCGTTCTGGAACATGACTTCGGCGCCGATGCGGCCCAGCTGGGCACGATGTTCCGGCGGAATATTCTCCACCTCGTCGGTGTAGGTGAGTTCCGGGTTGTGCTCGCCAAAGGCATTCTCGTCGGCATCGAAATAGACGTCCACCACGTCTTCGACGCGCCTGCCATCGAGGTTAGCCATGATCTTGGGAAACATGCGCACATCGGTGTCATGCAGGTATTCCACCGGCACGTCGTTCTGTTCCAGTACCTTGCCCTCAGTATCGGTGATGGTATAGGTGATTGCCACCACCTCACCCTTCTTGACGATTGCGTCACTCATTGTCTGCCTTGTGGACGGCCCATCGTGCCGCCGGTGTATGAACCCGTGAAAGAAAAGGGCAGTGTGAAACTGCCCTTGTCCCGTTTCCCTTGTCGGCCATGGCCTGCTCAGAGACCCTTTTTCTTCCGCAGGCGCTGGATGGCCTGCAACTGCGCCACTGCTTCGGCCAGCTCGGCCTGCGCACGGGCGTAGTCCATGTCGCTTTCGCGATTGGCCATGGCCTCCTCGGCCTTACGCTTGGCTTCCAGCGCCGAGGCCTCATCGAGGTCATGGGCGCGCAGTGCCGTGTCCGAGAGAATGGTCACCGTGTGCGGCTGCACTTCGAGAATGCCGCCAGAGACGTAGAAGGTCTCTTCCTCGCCACCCTGCTTGACGACACGCACCTCGCCTGGCTTGAGCGGCGTCAGCATCTGGGTGTGGCGTGGATAGATACCCACTTCGCCCATTTTCGCAGGCGCCACCAGCATCTCGGCGATCCCCGAGAAGATCTCCGCTTCGGCGCTTACGATGTCAACGTGCATGGTCATGGCCATGATTGCCTCCAGTCAGTTTACCGCGGCCCTTAGAGAGTCTTGGCCTTTTCGACCGCTTCTTCGATGGTGCCAACCATGTAGAAGGCCTGCTCGGGCAGGTGGTCGTACTCGCCGTCGACGATGCCCTTGAAGGCTCGGATGGTGTCCTTCAGGCTTACGTACTTGCCGGGCGCGCCGGTAAATACTTCGGCGACGAAGAAGGGCTGGGACAGGAAGCGCTGGATCTTGCGAGCACGCGAGACCACCAGCTTGTCTTCTTCGGACAGCTCGTCCATACCAAGGATGGCGATGATATCCTTGAGCTCCTTGTACTTCTGCAGGTTACCCTGCACGGCGCGCGCGACATTGTAGTGCTCCTCGCCAATGACGTGCGGGTCGAGCTGGCGCGAAGTTGAGTCGAGCGGATCCACCGCCGGGTAGATACCCAGCTCGGCAACCTGACGCGAGAGTACCAGGGTGGCATCCAGATGCGAGAAGGTGGTCGCCGGTGACGGGTCGGTAAGGTCGTCTGCGGGGACGTACACCGCCTGGAAGGAGGTGATGGAACCGGTACGCGTGGAGGTGATGCGCTCCTGCAGTACACCCATTTCTTCGGCCAGGGTCGGCTGGTAGCCCACTGCCGAGGGCATGCGACCCAGCAGCGCCGATACTTCCGTTCCCGCCAGGGTGTAACGGTAGATGTTATCGATGAACATGAGGACGTCGCGACCTTCGTCACGGAAATGCTCGGCCATGGTCAGGCCGGTCAGCGCCACGCGCAAGCGGTTGCCGGGCGGTTCGTTCATCTGGCCGTAAACCAGTGCGACCTTGTCGATAACGCCGCCTTCGGTCATTTCGTGGTAGAAATCATTACCTTCACGGGTACGCTCACCGACACCGGCGAAAACCGAGAAGCCCGAGTGCTCGACGGCGATGTTACGAATGAGTTCCATCAGGGTAACCGTCTTGCCCACACCGGCGCCGCCGAACAGGCCGATCTTGCCACCCTTGGCGATGGGCATGATAAGGTCGATAACCTTGATGCCGGTCTCGAGGATCTCCACCGAGGCGGCCTGGTCAGCGTAGTCCGGGGCTTTACGGTGAATGGGCAGGGTGGTTTCCGCACCGATGGGACCGGCCTCGTCCACCGGGTTGCCCAGTACGTCCATGATGCGACCGAGGGTCTTCTGACCGACCGGTACCTGGATGGGATGACCGGTGTTGGAGACGCTCAGTTCGCGGCGCAGGCCGTCGGTGGTGCCCATGGCGATGGTGCGTACCACGCCGTCACCCAGCTGCTGCTGGACTTCCAGCGTCAGGTCGGTATCTTCCACCTTGAGCGCGTCATAAATCTTCGGCATGGCGTCGCGCGGGAACTCCACGTCGATGACCGCACCGATTACCTGTACGATTTTTCCGGAACTCATGTTCTCTATCCTCTAAGATTTCTTTAAATTCTTTACCGATGCGTACGTTTAGACCGCCGACGCACCGCTGATGATCTCCGATAGCTCCTGGGTGATGGCTGCCTGGCGGGCCTTGTTGTAGGCCAGCTGCAATTCATCAATAAGGCTACCCGCGTTGTCCGAGGCAGCCTTCATGGCGACCATGCGCGCGGCCTGTTCACAGGCGATGTTTTCCACCACGCCCTGGTAGACCTGTGATTCGATGAAACGCATCATGAGTTGATCCAGCACCTCTTTGGCGTCTGGCTCATAGATGTAGTCCCAGTGGTGCTTGATCTCGTCTTCGATCTCGCCCTTGGGGATCGGCAGCAACTGTTCCACCGTCGGCGCCTGGGTCATGGTGTTGACGAACTCGTTGAACACCACGTAGAGGCGATCGAGCTTACCCTCGTTGTAGGCATCGAGCATGACCTTGACCACACCGATGATGTCGGTAAGGTGAGGTGAATCACCCAGGTGCGACTTCTCGGCAACGATCTGGCCGCCAAGGCGCTTGAAGAACTGGAAGCCCTTCTGGCCGAGGGTGCACAGATCGATCTCCACGCCCTTGTCATCCCACTCTTTCATCGGAGCAAGCAGTGATTTGAACAGGTTGTTGTTCAGGCCACCACACAGACCACGATCGGTAGAAATGATGATGTAACCGACACGCTTCGCCTCGCGCTCTTCCAGGTAGCTGTGGCGGTACTCGGTGTGCGCCCAGGCCAGGTGGCCGATGACGCGACGCATCTTTTCCGAGTAGGGGCGCGTCGCCGCCATGCGATCCTGTGCCTTACGCATCTTCGAGGCCGCCACCATTTCCATGGCGCGGGTGATCTTCTGCGTACTCTGTACGCTCTTGATCTTGGTGCGGATTTCTTTGCCGCTAGCCATAACTCAACGTTCTCTCATTCAGGCCCACCCCAGGGCGGGCGTTCATCAGCGTGCTTACCAAGTGCCGTTGGCGGCGAAATCGTCCAGCGCCTTCTTCATCTCGGCCTCGATTTCGTCGTTGTAGTCACCGGACTCATTGATGCGATCCAGCAGGGCGCCATAGTTGCTCTTGATGTAGGCCTGCATGGCGGCTTCATAGTCCACCACCTTGTTGACCTCGATATCATCCAGATAACCCTCGTTGGCCGCCAGCAGTGAAAAGGCCTGCTGGGCAACACTCATGGGTGAGTACTGCGGCTGTTTCATCAGCTCGGTAACGCGCTGGCCACGGTCGATCTGCTTGCGAGTGGCCTCGTCCAGATCGGAGGCAAACTGGGCGAAGGCCGCCAACTCACGATACTGGGCCAGGGCCAGTCGCACGCCGCCACCCAGCTTCTTGATGATCTTGGTCTGGGCGGCACCACCGACACGCGATACCGACAGGCCGGCGTTGATGGCCGGGCGGATACCGGCGTTGAACAGATCGGACT
>DRKU01000119.1 GCA_011051615.1 Gammaproteobacteria bacterium | reverse complement strand
GTGCCCACGTCCAGTACCGGCTCGGTGCGTGAAAACGCCGAGGTCCTGCGCCGGGCCCTGAAGGCCTGCGACAAGGAGGATATCTGGCTGCTCTCCCTGAGCAAGGGAGGTGCCGAGGTGCGCCTGTTACTGCAGGAACAGGCCGATGCCATACCCCTGACGCGTATCACCCACTGGTTCAATATCAGTGGTCTCGTCAATGGCTCGCAACTGGTGGATAACATGACGCAGTCGCGCCTGCGGCGTGTCCGCCTGGGTGCCATGTGCCTCGCCACTGGCACGCGCCTTGGTGTCCTGCAGGAGCTGCGCACGGATCACCCCCTGTGGCGGACGCCATTTACCGTGCCGGCGGGGATCAGCATCGTCAATATAATGGGCGTGCCCCTTTCCAGCCACGTGGAACGCGCCCTGGTAACACGTTATAAGCGCATTCGTCACTTGGGCCCCAACGATGGCATGGTCCTGCTCAGTGATGCGCTCATCGAGCCCGGTCTTGTCTATCCCATCTGGGGCACCGACCATTACATGCGCGATGCGCGTATCATTCCCATCCTGTACCGCCTGTTGAGCTATTTTTCTGAACGCACGCACTACGTTGAAGAAGAACAACCACGAAAAGGAGATCGACCATGAAACATTTCTTGATGAGCACCGTCCTCACCAGCCTGATGCTGGTTTCCTCGCTGGCCGGTGCCGAGACCGACCCGCGCGCCGCTGATCGCGCCGAGATGCGCGCCATTCTTGCCGATGTAGCAAAGGCGCTGAATGAGGGTGACTATGCGCTGATGAAGAAGCACCTGCACCCGCAGGTAGTCATCACCTATTATAATGCCGAGGTGACACGCACCCCGGCCGAGATGGAGGCCTATTTCCGGCGCATGACCGACGGCGACGATGCCGTGGTGGTGGGCTTTCATACCACCGCAAATGTCAGTGCCCCGGCGATCTTCCATGGCGATAATACCGCCATTGCGTGGGGCACCACGCGGGAGAACTACAAACTTGCGTCCGGTCTGGAGTTCGATCTCAATGGTCTGTGGACGGTAACCCTGCGCCGTGACAATGGTCAGTGGAAGATCGTTGCACTGCACTTCTCCAGCAACCTGTTTGACAATCCCATTCTCGACAATGCAAGAAGCTTTACCTGGATAACCGGTGCTGTCGCCTTCATTTCCGGGCTGATCATTGCCTTTGTCGTTATGCGGGTGATGCGTAAAAAGGCATGACAGAAAAGACGTATCCTGTCCCCGATCGTCTCAACAGCTTGCTGGTGGGGGGTGTACTGCTTGCCGCCATCGGGCTGTTGTGGCTGGGGACGCGGCTACCCGGCGCGTGGATCCTGCTCCCGGCGCTGGGCTATTCGTTCGTCCTGCTGACCAACTATGCCCTGATCCACGAGGCAACACACAGCGTCCTGCACAGCGATCCGCGTCGCAACCATTTCTATGGCATGATACTGGGCTGGCTGTTTCCCATCTCCTTTACCGTGTTGCGTGTGACACACATCGTTCATCACTGCTGCAATCGCACCGATCACGAGATGTTCGACTGTTATTACGCGGGTGACAACCGCTTGATCAAGTATATCCAGTGGTATGGCCTGCTGTTGGGGCTGTGGTGGATCCTGATTCCCATTGGCACGCTGTTACTGGCTGTTGTCCCGCGTCTGCTGGTGAGCAGTCCGTTCCGGCGCGCACGCAGTACCGCCGTGCTGTTCGATGACTTCGGTGCGCACGAGATCCGCTGGATCCGTCTTGAGGTGCTCGGCGGGATCCTGTTCTGGATCACTGTCTTCATCGCGCTCGGACTGAACTGGTCACTGCTGGCCATCTACTATGCCTGTTTTGCCTTCAACTGGTCCACGCGCCAGTACGTTACCCATGCCTTCACACGACGCGATGTCCGCGACGGTGCACTGAATCTGCGCGTCAGTCCCGTCATGAAGTGGGTGCTGCTCAACGGCCACTGGGACCTGGTGCACCACCAGCATCCCCATGTTTCCTGGTATTACCTCGAAGAACTGGGCCGGCACAGCGAGGCACCAGTGAGTTACTGGCGACAATACCTGCGCCTGTGGCGGGGGCCGCGCCCCTGTACCGAAGCAGGACCGGCGATCCTGCCGAAGACGCGTTACCAGGAGATGTAGCGTGAAGCAAGCCTATCTCGATGCTGATACACTGTTGTCGCTGAGCCAGCGCGCCACAGAAGAGAACGCTGAGCCATTCGATCCCCTGCATGTGGACCTGGGTCGTCCGTTCATCCACGAGGAATTTACCCAGTTGTCGCACACGTCGATCTATGCAGAACTCGATGATGCGCAGCGCCTGCGTTACAACCAGTTGTCCGGTATGAGCAGCAACGAGTTGTTCATGATGTTCGAAAGCGGTTTTACCAATCGCGTCATACAGCGGCTCATCGGGCATCGTATGCTGCGGCATGATCCCGTCCTGCGTCAATGCCTCGAGATCATGCTCGAAGAAGAAAAGGCGCATACGCGCATGTTTGCCGCGCTCAATCGAAAGTGCATGCCTGGTATCTACACCCGAACCACGTTTCACTTCACCCGCTCCGGCCTGTTCGAAAAAGCCGCACTGTGGTCGCTCACGCATCTGCCGCATCACCTGCTGCTGGTCGTATGGCTGGTAATGATCATGGAAGAGTTTTCCAACTACATCTCCCGGCGCATGATTCGTAGCCAGGAAACCCGGCATCTTGGTACACTCGATCCTGCTTTCGTGGAACTTCACCACCGCCACCTGCGCGACGAAGCACGGCATGTACAGATCGACGCCAACCTCATTGCGCGCATGACCGAACTGGCCGGGCCGCTGAAACGACGCAGCAATGCGCGCATCCTGCGCTTTCTGATGGATCAGATCCTCATGCCACGGCGCGCAGGGGTGGCCGTGATCCGCCATCTGGTCACCGAGCATCCGGAGCTGAAGACGCGCGAAAACGAACTTATTGCCTCCTTGCGCCGACTGAAACGCGAACCCGGTTTCGCCAACGCGCTATGTCAGGAAGGCGAGATGAAGCTCACACGACTGTTCATGGGGCAGTTTCCCGAGTACCACTTTATCCAGACCTATGCCCACTGAACCGCGCGTGCCCCTGTCCATGCTGGTGCTGAACCTGGTGCCACTGGCCTGGGTAGTCACCGGTGGGGCCCTGGTGTGGTTCGCTGAAGGTGGACCTGCCCGCGTCCTGATTACCCTGGCCTGGCTGTACCTCTTCCCGCCGCTGCTGTGCCGCCTGTGGATCACCATCGCCGGTCGTCCGGAGGGTGAACTGGGCGAACGGCAGGCCGGGTTTCTGCACTGGTGGGCCCTGAGTCAGTTACAGGTGATCTATGCACGCTTCCCGGTGCTGGAAGAACTCCTGCGTCTCGTCCCCGGACTGTATAACCTGTGGTTGCGCCTGTGGGGCGCACGTGTGCATCTCACGGTGTACTGGTCACCCGGCGTGCAGGTGTTCGATCGGTATCACCTGCATATCGGGCGTGGGGTGGTCATCGGTGGCAATGCCCGCGTTGGCGCGCATGTGATCGAACGGCGCGAGGACGGTCACTTTCGCCTGCTGCTCGCGCCCCTGCACATCGAAGACGGCGCGACCCTGGGCATGAATGCCGCAGCCGGCCCGGGTGTGCAGATCGCTGCCAATGCCACGGTACCGGTGGGACGCCTGCTGCGCCCCGGGCAACACTGGCCACCGGCACGCAGGGCGCCCTCAGCCTCGAACGCTGACTGAAGCGGAGAGGGGAAACAGGCGTACTGCCAGCGCACATACCGCCAGCCCGCCGACAATGTCCAGTACATGATGTTGATGGGTCAGCAGCACGGACAGTGTCAGTAACACCCACCAGGCGGCCAGTGCACTGCGCCACAGCAAACCACCACGACCGATGATGGCGACGACGATGAGACTGCTGAGCGAAATGTGCAACGACGGGAACAGATTGTAAGGCTCATCCATGAAATACACCAGGGTAAATCCCGGGTGCCCATTGGTGAGCTCAGGCTGGGGCGTAAAACCGGCGTGAGTGGGCAGAAGGAAGAAGAACAGCCCCGAGAAAATAATGGCAAAGGCCATCTGTTTACCCATCTGTCGAAGTTCCCCGGTCTGCAAGGTAAACAGGGGTAACAGGAACAGCCCCCATAGCGACAGGTAGACATAGATCATGTCTGGCACCAACGGTAGTGCCAGTTCCCAGTCGGCGTACCAGTGGAAGTGGAAATCACGCAGCACGTTCAGGTGGTTGCTGCCGCCATAGATGGGAACAAACAGCACGTCCAGCAACAGCGATAGCAGCAGGTAGGTACGCAGCCGCGCCCGCGTCGGCCAGCTCAATACCTGACCGGCCTGGTCCTGGTGACGCGGATCGACTTCAGGCATGGTGACAGAGCAGGCGGTTGTGCATGTCCGAGGCAAGGCGGCGATCGACGACGCGATGCAGCAGGCTGAAGATTCCGCGCGTGAGCGTGTGGCGGGTGGCTACGCGCTGCTGGTAGTCGAGCAGGGCAGACCGATCACCTGCACGGTAGTTCCCCAGTCCACGATAGAACAGGACCGCGTTGAGCGAGATGCGCTCGGCCATGAGGCGATGATTGAGTTGCCGGATGTTGTTGGCCGCCTCACGGCAATCCATGCTGCCATGGCGCCAGTACGGTGCCGTGGTATGGGTATCGCCGCTGACTTCGAGGGCAAAACGGTGGCGGCTCTCGGCACTGAGGATCGGGACGCCCTCGGCGCGGGTACTGAAGGCCGCCAGGTAATAGAAGTCCGGTGGCGCATCGCGCAGGAAACGGTAAGTGGCTTCCAGCGAGGCGGCAGTCTCGCCGGGATAGCCAACGATCAGCGAGACTATGCTGGTGACGCCGTGACGGCGGCAGTTGTGCAGGGCCAGCGCGTTGGCCTCGATGGAGCACTGTTTGTTCATGTTATCCAGTTGTTGCTGGTGGCCCGACTCGATGCCAATCTGTACCTGGTAGAGGCCGGCGGCCTTCATCAATGCCAGGGTGTCTTCATCGCAGAGATCGTCGGCGCGCGCATAACATAACCAGCGTACCCTGATGTTGCGATCGATCAGAAGGCGACAGAAACGCTGCAGGCGCCGACGCGGAATGGTGAACAGGGAGTCGAGACAGGTAATGGACGTCACTCCCAGATTGCGTACGAAGTACTCCCAGTCATCGGCCATCTTTTCCGCCGAGCGGTAACGAAAGCGGGTATCGTCGAACAGGTAGGGATAGTTACAGAAGCCACAGCGATACGGGCAGCCTCGTACGCTTTCATAGTAGACATGGTGCAGCGAACCGCGAGGCTGCACACGCTCCCATTCGGGGCGAGGCAGACCATCCAGGGAACGGCCTTCCGGCGTACCACTGAACACGATCGTCGTCGCCGCACGCCGTTCGATGCGACCCCGTGGTGGTGCATCAAGTTGCCGGAAGCCGGAGTGGATCCAGTCGGCCAGTCGTGGTACCAGGTACTCACCATAACCGACGGCGAGAACGGCCACTGCAGCATGGCCGGGCCAGTGTGCCTGGATCTGGCTGACCAGCGGCCCACCAAGGACAAGGTGTTTGCCAGCCGGCTGGAGGCGGTCGAGGATCGGCATGAGCTCGCTCTGGTCACGCAGAAAGGTGGTGGAAAGAAATACGCAATCACATTCACGCAATCGCCGGGCACTGCGTACGGGATCGGCAAAGAGATCCGCCACCGTGAGGGTCAGGCAGTCGAGCCCGGCGTGGGCCAGGGCGGTGATCAGCACCACTTCGGTCAGGTCCGGGGTGGTGACGGTGTCGGCACCATCGAACATGCGTTGGCGTAGATCCGGAGCAAGGCGGGCCCGCCCCCGGTGCAGGCGCTGCTCCAGGCGTTCTGTGATCAGGGGTTCGGCGGCAAGCAACTTGATCTTGGTTTCTAGCCAGTCACCGCTGGCATAACGTGTCTGCAGACGCTGCTTGTGAAACACCTGGCGCAGGGAAGTGTCCTTCTCGGTGAGCAGACCACCGGTGATCACCAGTACGCGAGGTGTCGTCGCGGTGCTCATGGTCATGCTTGCCGTCGCATGGGGGTTCCACCGCGCGGGCCGATGAGCAACATCTGGCGCGTGGGTGCGAGCGTATGGTGCAGCAGTTCGAGCTGGCCGTGGTGCACCGCACTGGCAAGGATAAGTTTGAGCTGACGCATGGCCAGCGGTTCACCAATACACTTGCGCGCTCCCAGGCCAAAGGGAAAAAAGGCATAGGGGTTGTCGTCGCGTCCTGCCTGCGCTTGCAGGTAGCGCCAGGGATCGAAATGCTCCGGCTGACTGTAGATACTGGCATTGTGTTGCGCGAGCCATGCGGAGGGTAGTACGGCCTGACCCTGCCTGACGGGGATGTCCGCCACCTCCGTATCGCGCACGGCAACACGCGTCAGGTGTACTACCACCGGGCACAGGCGCATGCTCTCACGCACACAGGCGGCGAGAAAACTCGATTCGTCATCACATACTGCCGTCAGATCATTCATGTCTTCGAGCTCTGCGGCCAGCGCATCCAGTACCCGTGGATCACGGTAGACGTGATAGAACAGCCAGGCAAGAGTGACTGCACTGGTGTCATGACCGAACAGCAGCAGACTGAGGATTTCGTGATGGATGCTGGTACGGGTGACCCCGGCGTTTTCCTTCAGGGCACGTGCGAGGCAGGCCAACAGGGCACCGTCCTGATCCTCTGCTCCCGCCGCAAGCCGGGCATCGATGAAGTCGTTAAGGCGTGCGCGATGTTTCACCAGTCGCCCCCAGGGGGCGAGTCCGCCAAGACGGAACTGCAGGGGCCGCAGAAACAGAAACAGCGGGTTCTCAAACGCGTGGCAGATGCTGGCAACGATGTTCTCTGCCTCGCGCTGCATCTCATCATCCAGCTCGCCGAATATCAGGCGCACGATGAGGGGCAGGGTAATGTCACGGGCCAGTTGCGCGGCGGTAAACGTATCCCCGGGCGCGAGCGCATGCAGTACCTGCTCACACCGTGCCAGCGTCAGGGCATCCAGGTGACGCACGGCCCGCTGCCTGAAATGGGGGGCAAGGAGTTTGTGCCGACGGCGGTGTGCCTCGCCTTCGAGAATGATCAGGGTATCTTCACCCAGCAGGGGACGCAGGAAGCGCGTACCCCGACCCCCGACGAGATCGCCGTTACTGATGGTGGCGCGGGTGATATGCGGCTCGCCAGTGACCAGCACGCGGCCCAGCGAAGGCAGGTGTGTATAGAAGGTATTGCCATGCCGGGCCTGAGCCTCGGCGAGAAGCGTATAGGGATGATAGAACCAGCGTGCAGCATGACGCAGGCCTCGGCCGGCGAGCTCGGGGATCGCAGGGGGCGCTGGCGCGGGAGGGGAGGTGGGCGCGGCGTCCAGTGCGCAAGAGTTAGCGGGTTCCTGCATGGTTGGGGCATTTATACCATAGCGCCCCGCTTCAGACCACGACAGGGCAAACACCGTCGCCCGGGGTGTTCGCCTCAGTCCGGGGCAGGGACCGAGAGCGAGACGGTGTCCACCGGTCCGAGGAAGGTACAGGCGTAACCGGGGGTAAGAGGCAGTTGACAGTCTGTGCTGTTGCCTGCGCACTGCGACAGATCCAGTGCCCGGATCGCGTGGCATTCACACACAGGGGTGCCCTGCACCGTGCTCATGGCACGGCCGTGATGATTGAACCAGTGATCCCGCGAGGCAGCACAGGCCTGCGCCTGGCTCACGGCGGTGGCGGCATGGCTGTCTGCGGCAAACAGGCTGGCGAGACGGGCCTCCCCGGCCTGGGCGAGGGAACACAGGCACATCAACGACAGGCATGAGAACAGGCGCACGGGCAATCTCCCTGATGTCTTATGGGTATCCGGGTAGTGTCAGCGTCCAGACCACAGGCAGGCTTGAGCGCCTGTGCCGCAAGGCTTGCGCTGTGTCACAGTTCAGGCGACCCCGGCTCGCTCCAGCTGGCCGGGCAGATACCCCTTGACGGGGAGGGGTCAGATAGCGTTAAATACCCAAGTAGTTTACTCGGGTAATCGCCGCATCTTTTGTGTGGGTACTCGGGGGACTGGCAATACTTATCAACTCAGCAGCGAGGAAAAGCAATACCATGGAATTACCCCCACGTGATGGTGATGGATATCTCACCGACATGAGTGTCTGGACGCCGGAAATCGGTCGTGCCATGGCCGAAGAAGATGGAGTCGAGCTTACCGATGACAAATGGGAGCAGATCCTCAAGGCTCGTGAGTTCTTTGATGACAACGGGACGGTACCGCCGATCCGCAAGTTCTCCAAGTACATCGGTGTCGATCAGAAGGAACTGTTCAAGCAGTGGATGACCGGCCCCATGAAACCCATCACCAAGTATGGTGGTCTACCCAAGCCAACCGGTTGCGTGTAAGCCGACCTGACCACCCGCAAGAAGTAATAAGCCGGCGCATCGCCTGTCGATACGCCGGTTTTTTTTTGCCTGACACAAACGTTCTACCGGCCTGCCTTCAAGATGCATCACTCCCATTACCCTCATGCACCGCCGCTGTTGCTGCATCCATATCGCCCACGTACACCATGCCGCCATACTCGATGAGTGTTCCGAGCAATGGCAGGGCAACGCGCACGCGAAAGCCTACGCCATTGCGGCCCACCGGCCATTCATCGCCTTCGATGGCAGGCCATAACCAGCGTGGCAGGCGTAAACCGATCAGGCGACAACCCGCCAGCTCATGGCGCAGACCGGTCTTGTCGGCGCGCAGGTGAAAGCCAAACACCAGTGGACCAAAGCGTTCACACAACTGCTCGCCTTCCTGCCACTGCCAGGTACTCAGGCGATGACCGGCAAACCAGCGATGCCAGTGTTCGCGGATACGATTTGCGCTGGTAATGCGATCGAAGACTACGCGCAGTGCCTGCCGTTCCCCGGCACGTGGCAGGCCGAGCAGCCGGGCGATCAGGCGGGCGGTAAACTTGCCGTGTTGCACATGGCAAATTCCGCGCACATCCTCCAGTTCGCCATGTAATCGCTGTATGGAAGTATGCAGGCAGCGGAAACGTTGTCCCAGCACCTGGGCGTAAAGACCGCCGGGACGGGCGGCGCGCCAGGTGCCATGCAGGCGCAGGGCGAGGGCAGGGTGGCTCATGAGACAGACTCCTTGTGCGTGGGCGTGGGGGTGACGAGCAGATCGATGAGTGCCGCTTCAAGACAGGGATAGCGGAAATGGTAAGCATGCTGTTGTGCCTTCTCGGGCAGGACTTTCTGCCCGTGCAGCAGCAGCTCGGCCATTTCTCCCAGCATGAGACGCAGCACGAAGGCCGGCACGCGAAAGAATGTCCAGCGGTGCAGGACATGACCCAGTGTGCGGGTGAAGGTATTGTTGTCCACCGGCTCGGGCGCGGCGCCATTGACGGGACCGCTGAGGGTCTCATCGTGCAGGCAGAGATCGATGATGCCGATGAGATCATCGATGTGTATCCATGACATCCATTGGCGCCCATTGCCCAGTGCGCCACCGAGCCCGAGCCGGAACACGGGTAACAGGCGGCCCAGCATACCGCCGTCTCGTCCCAGCACCAGTCCGGTACGCAACAGGCACACGCGGATACCGAAGGATTCCGCCTGGCGTGCCTCACGCTCCCAGTCGTGACAAAGGGTCGCGGCAAAATCGTGGCCGGCCGGATCGGTTTCGACAAAGGTCTTCGTCGCATCGGTACCGTAATAGCCAATTGCCGAACCGGAGATGAACACCCTCGGGCGCGTGGCGTGGGTGGCGAAGTATTTCACCAGCTCCGCCGTGACGTGCAGGCGGCTGTCGCGCATGGCCTGCTTGCGCCGGGAACTCCAGCGCCCCGCGGTAAGATTTTCCCCCGCGAGGTTGATGACAGCCTCGGGTTCGTGGCCCTCCGCCACGTCGAAGATAGAGGCCACGGCCTCGACCTCGCCATGATATTGCCGACGCGCGCGTGCCGGATCGCGTGACTGGATGGTTACGGCATGACCGCGTTGCAGGAGAAAGGGCACCAGGTGACTGCCAATGAAGCCGGTACCGCCAGTGATGAGTATGCGCATGGTCTTTCTCCTTCAGAGTCGGTGCATGGATTGGGGACGGGTAAGCGCCGGGGCCGAACTCCCCAGGCGCCACCAGGCATGGGCGCTGCGCAGGGACTGCAACAGTACCCCGAGTCCGAACAGGGCAATGATCCCCGACAACAGCCCCATATCGGAGGCCACCAGCTCAGTGGGCAGTGCCTGCCAGGTCCACAGGACCTCTGCCAGCCGGGCGAGCAAGGCGCCGTAGAGGATTGCCAGCAGCAGGTGCGTGACGCGCTCCAGCGGGGAGAGTACGCGGATGCGATCCTCCTCGACGAAGTCCAGCGCGGTGATGACCACCTCCACCAGTAACATGGTGGCCAGCACCCATGCCCACAGGCCCCACCACTGCCAGCCGGCGAGCCCGATGAAGATCACCGCATAGAGCACTTCGCGCAGGGCATGCAGGCCCACCTCGCGGCGCGCCACCGGGCGACGGGGCAGGCGCTCCCGCCACTCGTGGATCACCCAGGTGTCGAACGCCCCCAGCAGGGACTGGGCCAGTAGCAGTACAAGCACGATTTCCATGACG
>DRKU01000118.1 GCA_011051615.1 Gammaproteobacteria bacterium | reverse complement strand
CTGGTGAGCTGGTACGACAACGAGTACGGCTATACCTGCAACATGCTGCGGTTTGTAAAACACGTTGCCGCTAACTAAGTTGCGCGTAGCGAGTCGCTAGTTGCGAGGTATCAGTGTCAGGGGGCGAAACGCCCCCTGACACCTGGTGCCGTTGCCTGCCCCACGGGGTTCTCAGGAGTTATTCGTCAAACTTTCGGGTTTGCCAAATAACTTTGCGTTTTTCAGGAGATAACACATGTCTTTCATCAAGCTGACCGATCTCGATCTTGCCGGTAAACGCGTGCTCATTCGCGCCGATCTCAACGTCCCCGTCAAGGACGGCAAGGTGACCTCCGATGCACGCATTGCCGCCTCCATGCCCACCATCGAACACTGCATGAAGGCCGGTGCCGCGGTCATGGTCATGTCCCACCGTGGCCGTCCCGAGGAGGGTAAGGTGGACGAGGAGAATTCCATGGCGCCCATCGCCGCGGACATGTCAGCCAAGCTGGGTAAGGACGTGCGCCTGATCAAGGATTACCTCGACAACCCGCCGCAGGTTGCCGAGGGCGAGGTGGTGCTGCTGGAGAACGTGCGTTTCAATGCCGGCGAGAAGAAGAACGACGAGGCGCTGGCAAGGAAGTACGCTGCCCTGTGCGACGTCTTCGTCATGGACGCTTTCGGTACCGCCCACCGAGCCCAGGCTTCCACCCACGGCGTGGCGAAGTTCGCGCCCACCGCCTGTGCCGGTCTGTTGCTGGCCGATGAGCTGGACAATCTCTCCCGGGCGCTGGCCAACCCGGCCCGGCCCATGGTGGCCATCGTCGGTGGCTCCAAGGTTTCTACCAAGCTGACGGTGCTGGAAGCCCTGTCCGAGAAGGTCGATCAGCTGGTGGTCGGAGGTGGTATCGCCAATACCTTCCTCAAGGCCATGGGGTACAATGTGGGCAAGTCTCTGTGCGAGGACGACCTGGTGGAGACCGCCCGTGCGCTGTACGAGAAGATGAAGGAGCGCGGCGCCAATATTCCCATCGCAAAGGATGTGGTTTGCGGCAAGAAGTTCGACGAGAACGAGCCGGCGGTCCTGAAGTCCGTCAGTGACGTGGAAGATGATGATATGATCTTCGACATCGGGCCGCAGAGCGCGCAGGAGCTGGCGGATATCATCAAGAAGGCCGGCACCATCGTCTGGAACGGCCCGGTAGGCGTGTTCGAATTCGATCAGTTCGGCGAGGGTACCCGCACGGTGGCCATGGCCATTGCCGAGGCCGACGGTTTCAGCCTTGCCGGGGGCGGCGACACCATTGCGGCGATCCAGAAGTACGACATCTATGACAAGGTCTCGTACATCTCTACCGCCGGCGGCGCCTTCCTCGAGTACCTGGAGGGCAAGACCCTGCCCGCTGTGGCGATCCTGGAAGAACGCGCCAGGTAAGCCGTTTACAAGGGCAGTTCACCACCTGGAACATTATGCAGAGAAGAACCAAAATCGTTGCCACCCTGGGACCGTCCACCGACGATCCCAAGATGCTCGACAAGATCATCGACGCCGGCGTCGACGTCGTGCGCGTCAACTTCTCCCACGGTACGCCGCAGGAGCACGAGGAACGTATCGAGCGGGTGCGCAATCGTGCCCGCGCCCACGGCCGTCAGGTCGGCGTACTGGTGGACCTGCAGGGCCCCAAGATCCGCATCGACTGCTTTGAAAACGGCCAGGTGGAGCTGGAGGAAGGCGCGACCTTCATCCTCGACACCGCACACGATCCGAAGAAAGGCAACAGCGAGCGCGTGGGCATCACCTACAAGGCCCTGCCCGAGGACGTGGATCGCGGTGACACCCTGTTGCTCGACGACGGCCGTATTACCCTGTGGGTCAACGAGGTCAAGGGCAGCGAAATCATCTGTCGCGTCATTGCCGGTGGCACGCTCTATGACCGCAAGGGCATCAACAAGCAGGGCGGTGGTCTGTCGGCGCCCGCGCTGACGCAGAAGGACCGTGAAGACATTCGCCTTGCGGCCCAGGTGCAGGCCGACTACCTGGCTGTTTCCTTCGTGCGCCATGCCGAGGATGTCAACGAGGCACGTGAACTGTTGCGCACAGCGGGTGGCCATGGTGGCATCGTCGCCAAGATCGAGCGGGCCGAATCACTCAACGTCATCGAGGAAATCATCGAGGCCGCCGATGTCATCATGGTGGCACGCGGTGACCTGGGTGTGGAGATCGGTGATGCCGGTCTGCCGCCGGTACAGAAACGCCTCATCTCCCAGTCGCGGGATATGAACAAGGTGGTCATCACGGCGACGCAGATGATGGAGTCGATGATCGAGAGCCATATCCCGACACGCGCCGAAGTCTTCGACGTGGCCAATGCCGTGCTTGATGGCACCGATGCCGTGATGCTCTCGGCCGAGACCGCCACGGGTAAATATCCCGATCTCGCCATCGAGGCCATGGATCGCATCTGCCGCGAGGCGGAAAAACAGCGTCAGGTGACGCGTTCCCATCATCGCATCGACACCAATTTTGAACACATCGACGAAGCCATCGCCATGGCTTCCATGTACACCGCCAACCACCTGGGTGTGAAGGCCATCGCCGCACTGACCGAATCCGGTTCCACGACGCGCTGGATGTCGCGTATTTCATCCGGTATTCCCATTTATGCGCTGACGCGTCATGTGCAGACACGGCGCAAAGTGACACTGTATCGCGGCGTCTATCCGGTGAGTTTCGATGTCACCAGCCAGAATCACGTGGAAGTCAATCAGGACGTGATCGACGAGCTGTTACGGCGTGGTGCGGTACGTGACGGCGACCTGGTGATTATCACCAAGGGTGATCTGATGGGGGTCCACGGTGGCACCAATGCCATGAAGATCGTACGTGTCGGCAGCCTGGGTGGTGGCGAAGAAGATTAACGACGGCACATCAGGTGCTTTCACAAGAAGTAGACAGAAAATCATTTTCAGGAATTAACAAACCTAAGGAGGTCCGACATGGCCCTGATTTCACTCCGCCAGCTACTGGA
The DNA here is from genome assembly GCA_011051615.1 of Gammaproteobacteria bacterium. Classification (GTDB taxonomy): domain Bacteria; phylum Pseudomonadota; class Gammaproteobacteria; order CAMYNG01; family CAMYNG01; genus HyVt-448. The sequence goes on along the minus strand of DRKU01000118.1, from coordinate 23,800 downwards.
TCATGCCGCCGAAAACGATTACGGCATGCCGGCATTCAACGTCAACAACATGGAGCAGGTGCATGCCATCATGCAGGCTGCCGATGAGACCAACAGCCCCGTGATCATGCAGGGTTCCGCCGGGGCACGTGCTTATGCAGGCGAACCTTTCCTGCGTCACCTGATTAGTGCCGCCATCGAGATGTATCCGCACATCCCGGTTGTTATGCACCAGGATCACGGTTCCGAGCCGGCGGTGTGCCTGCGTTCCATCCAGTCGGGTTTCAGCTCGGTGATGATGGACGGTTCGCTGATGGCGGACATGAAGACGCCTTCGACCTATGAATACAACGTTGAAGTCACCAGCAAGGTCGTGGAAATGGCCCATGCCGGCGGTGTTTCGGTGGAAGGTGAGCTGGGTTGCCTGGGTTCGCTGGAGACCGGCGAAATGGGTGAAGAAGACGGCCATGGCGCCGAGGGCAAGCTGGACATGGACCAGTTGCTCACCGGTGTCGAAGAAGCGGCTGACTTCGTCAAGCAGACTGGTGTCGACGCGCTGGCCATCGCCATCGGTACTTCCCACGGTGCCTATAAGTTCACCAAGGAGCCGACCGGCGAGATCCTGCGTATCGATCGCATCAAGGAGATCCACGCGCGTATCCCCGACACCCATCTGGTCATGCACGGTTCGTCCTCGGTACCGCAGGACTGGCTGAAGATCATCAACAGCTACGGTGGCGACATGGGCCAGACCTACGGTGTACCGGTCGAGGAAATCGTCGAAGGTATCAGGAACGGCGTACGCAAGGTCAACATCGACACCGACCTGCGCATGGCGTCCACGGGTTCCATCCGTAAGCATCTGGCGGAGAACCCCTCCAATTTCGATCCGCGCAAGTTCCTCAAGGAATCCACCAAGGCCATGAAGGAGATCTGCAAGGCGCGCTACGAGGCCTTCGGCAGCGCCGGCCAGGCGGACAAGATCAAGCCCATCAGCCTCGAGACCATGTTCCAGCGTTACGCCGCCGGCGAGCTGGATCCCAAGGTCAAGTAAGCGCTTCGGGCCAATGCCGATGCAGCGGGGCGGGTACGCAGGTACCCGCCCCGTTTTTTATTTTAACTATCTGAAAAAACTGGGGTTTTTCACCTAAAGTCCGCCGGTCGAGCAGTCGATAGGATCATCAGGGCGCACCATTTGTCGGTCCGCGCCAGGGATGTATCCACATGCAGCAGAGAACACCACTGGCGCGTTCGCCGCACTCCCGCCGGGTATCCGCCCGTGTCATCCGTCGCCCCGACCTGTCCCGTATCCTGCGCCTGTTCGCCGCCCTGCTGCTGGGGTTGTTGAGCACGCATGTCGCCCGTGCCGCACAGCTGGACGATGCCAGCGGGCGCCTGGAGCAGGAACTGGTGGCACGTATCGGGTACGTCCATGCGGAACACCAGCGGCGCCTCAAGGCGGCAGTGCTGGCCTACCGCGACCGTCATTTCCATCTCGCCCTGCGTCAGTTCCACGCCCTGGCACGCGTGGGCGAGGCCGAGGCGCAGTTCTACCTGGGTCAGATGTATGATCTGGGCCAGGGGGTGGCCGCCGATCCTGTACGCGCCTTCTCCTGGTACCATGCCGCGGCGCGCCAGGGGCATCTCGATGCCCAGCACAACCTGGCCATCGCCTACGCCGAGGGTCTCGGTGTGCGTGCCGATATTCACAAGGCCGTGCGCTGGTGGATCCAGTCGGCCGACCAGGGCAACATCGACGCCCAGTACAACCTTGGCATGGTTTTCATCATGGGGCACGGTGACCTGCCGCCCAATCCGGCACAGGCGGTACGCTGGTGGCGCAAGGCGGCAGTCAACGGTGATGCACTGGCGCAGTACAATCTCGGTACCCTGTATGCCAACGGCGAAGGTACACGTACCAACTATTGCGAGGCGGTGCGCTGGTGGCGGCGCTCGGCGGCCAACGGCATGCGCGAGGCCGAACAGTTACTCGCCCAGGTACGTAAGCAGGCCAACTTCTCGCGTTGCTGGTAAGCGGTTGAACTGACGCTGCCAACTCTCTATTCTGGCAACAGTTGGTAAGCTGTCGTACCAGGCTGCCAGGGGGGCTGTCTCATTTTCCGGTTTCTGTCCAGATCCGATCGTCACGCCTCGCGGGATGGCGATCTCATCGCTGCCGTCGACCTGGGTTCCAACAGTTTTCACCTGATTATTGCACGTATCACCGCACACGGTTTCGCGGTTGTCGATCGTGAACGCGACATGGTGCGTCTTGCTGCCGGGTTGAATGACAACGGCGAGCTGTCAGCAGAGGTAGAGACGCGTGCGCTGGCCTGCCTCGAGCGTTTTGGCCACCTGCTTGCCGAATTGCCACCCGAAAACGTACGCGTGCTGGGTACCAATACCCTGCGACGACTACAGAACCGCAGCGCCTTCATCGAACAGGCGGAGCAACGCCTCAACCACGTGGTAGAGATAATCTCCGGTATCGAGGAAGCGCGCCTGATCTACGCGGGTGTCGCCCACGATCTGTCGGACGAAGGTCGCCAGCGGCTGGTTATCGACATCGGCGGTGGTAGTACCGAGTGCATCATCGGGCGGGGACGCACTCCGCTGGAACTGGAAAGCCTGGCCATGGGCTGCGTGTCCCATACGCAACGCTATTTCGGCGATGGCAAACTGGGCAAGAAGGCCATGCGCCGGGCGCGTATCGCCGCGGCCCGGGAAATCGAACCCCTGGTGGAACACTACGGTGAAATTGGCTGGCAACGGGCCATTGGTGCGTCAGGTACGGTGCGTGCCATCGGTCGCGTACTGGCGGTGGAAGACGGTCGCGCGGGCCGCATTCATCGAGACGGTCTCGAAGCCCTGTTCGAGCGGCTTGCGGCATGTAGATCGCTGGATGCGATACGCCTCAAGGGACTGAGTGACGCGCGTCGTCCGGTCTTTGCCGGTGGCGTGGCGATCCTCAAGGCCCTGTTCGACGAGTTCGGCATCGACGAGATGGAAGTATCAGACGGCGCGCTACGTGAAGGCGCGCTCTACGATCTGCTGGGACGCCGACAACAGGCGGATGTGCGCGAGGCGACGGTGGCGGCCATGGCGGCACGCTATGGCGTCGATATGGCGCAGGCGGAGCGTGTACAGTCGACGCTCGATGAACTGTTTCGCCAGGGTGCCGCGGACTGGTCACTGGATCAGGGTGACAACCGCAAACTGCTGAGCTGGGCGGCACACTTACATGAGATCGGTCTCGACATCGCCCATGCACAGTACCATCGCCATGGCGCCTATATACTTAACTACGCCGACATGCCGGGATTTTCACGGCAGGAACAACGTGTACTGGCACTACTGGTGCGTACGCAACGGCGCAAGTTTCCCCGCGATGAGATCGCCGATTTCCATCGCGACGACCAGTTGCTGCTACAGCGCATGGGGATTCTCCTGCGCCTCGCCGTTCTGTTGCACCGTGGGCGCCGTGCCGAGGCCCTGCCGGCCTTTTCCCTTGCGGTGATGAAGAAGGGCCTGGTGCTGAAATTTCCATCCGGCTGGCTGGAGGCCAACCCCTTGACCGCAGCCGATCTGGCACAGGAGCAGGCTTACCTGGCGGCCACTTCCTTCGAACTGCGGTTCGCCTGAGCGATTCTGTTGTCTGGCCTCAATCGACCTCTCCGGCATGCGCGGCAAGGATCTCCATTTGCGCATGGCGTGGCGGCGCGTTGCCCGGCGTGAGGCGCAGATACTCACCGTCTGGCTGGAGCACCCAGGCATGGGTATTGTCGGCCAGGTAGGTGTGCAGATCGGCGATCACCCGTTGGCGCAATACCGTATCCTCGATGGGAAAGCAGGCCTCGACGCGGCGGAACAGGTTGCGTTCCATGAGATCGGCACTGGAACAATAGACCTCCGGGGAACCATTGTTGTCGAAATAATACACGCGTGCATGTTCAAGGAAGCGCCCAACGATGGAGCGCACTTCGATATTTTCCGACAGGCCAGCCACACCAGGGCGCAGGCGGCACATGCCGCGTACGATGAGCCGAATTTTCACACCGGCGGTGGAGGCGGCATAAAGTGCCTTGATGATACTTTTTTCCACCAGCGAGTTGACCTTGATGATGATGGCGGCCGGCTTGCCGGCGCTGGCATGTTCCGTTTCACGCTGGATTTTTTCCAGCAGGCCGGTATGCAGGGTGAAAGGGGACTGTAGCAGTTTCTTCAGTTTCGACACCCTGCCCAGGCTGGTGAGCTGGAGGAAGATCTTGCGCACGTCGTCGCCGATGGCGGCATCGCTGGTAAACAGGCCATAGTCGGTATACACCCGCGCGGTACTGGGATGGTAATTGCCGGTACCGAGATGGACATAGTGGCGCAGGCCGCTTTTCTCGCGGCGGATAGCGAGGGTCATCTTGGCGTGTGTCTTGTAGCCGACGACGCCATAGACCACGTGGGCGCCGGCTTCCTGCAGGCGGCTGGCAACGGCGATGTTTTCCGCCTCATCGAAACGCGCACGCAGTTCGATGACCACGGTCACTTCCTTGCCCGCGCGTGCCGCGCTGGCCAGTGTCTCGACAATGACCGAATCGGGGCCGGTGCGGTAGAGGGTCATCTTGATGGCCAGGACCTTGCTATCGCGTGCCGCCTGGCGCAGGAAGTCGATCACCGGCACGAAGGAGTCGAAAGGGTGGTAGAGCAGCACGTCCTGGCGGCGCAGGGTGGCGAAGATGTTACCTTGCCACAACTGGTGGTCCAGCCTCGGCGTGAAGGGCGGGAACTTGAGATCCGGGCGGTCCACCAGATCGACGATGGCCAGCAGGCGGTTGAGGTTTACCGGACCGTTGACCTGGTAGATATCGTCATCCTCGAGATGGAACTGGCGCGCCAGGAAACGTGCCATATCCTCGGGACAATTGTCGGCCACCTCCAGGCGCACAGCGTCACCATAGCGCCGCGAGGGCAGTTCGCCCTGCAGGGCATGGAGCAGATCATCCACTTCCTCCTCGTCGACGAAGAGATCGCTGTTGCGCGTGACGCGGAACTGGTAACAGCCACGGATCTGCATGCCGGGAAAGAGCTGATCGGAGAAGGCATGGATGATGGAAGACAGGAAGACATAGTCGTAGGGCCCACTGTCACCGGTGCCGGCAGGTAGCGGGATGAGGCGTGGCAGTGAGCGTGGCGCCTGCACGATGGCCATGCCGCTGCGCCGACCGAAGGCATCCCTGCCCTCCAGCGAAACGATGAAATTGAGGCTCTTGTTGAGAATGCGTGGAAAGGGGTGCGCGGGGTCCAGCCCGATGGGGCTCAGCACCGGCAGCAGTTCGTTCTGGAAGAAGTCCTGTAACCAGGTCTCCTGCGCCGTATTCCAGTCGCTGCGACGGATGAAGCGGATCTGCTCGGCCTCCAGTTCCGGTTGCAGGACCTCGTTGAGCAGGCGGTACTGTTCATCCACCAGGGCGTGGGCGCGTACGGCAAGGGTACGCAGGGTGCTGGCTGCCGAGGCGGAGGGCGTATCGGGCTCGCTGTGCAGGCCACCGGCGGCCAGCTTCTGCTTGAGGCCGGCGATACGCACCTCAAAGAATTCGTCCAGGTTGGTGGAGGAAATGCACAGGTAGCGCAGGCGCTCCAGCAGGGGTATTTCCTCATCGGCCGCCTGGTCCAGTACGCGCTGGTTGAAGGCCAGCAGGCTGAGTTCGCGGCTGAAGAAGAGTTCGCCTGCGTCGATATGTGGGCTGTCCGATACCATGGGGGTTGCCTGTGCTGGGTGCCTGCCTGGCGTTGCCATATCGCAAGTATAGCTCTTAAAACAATGAGTTACAGGTATACCGGGGACGGGCTTGCCACTCGGGAACTATTGATCCGGATCAGGGTCACAGGAAGAGGGCCGGGTTAGCGTATGGCCTGAATCGGCAAGCCAGAGGCAGGAAGCGCTTGCACCCATGAATCCAACCGGTTATATACCGTTTACATGACTGGACTGTTACGACAAATTGCGCGTGTCTATCTGCTGTTCTCGCTGACGGTGGCGGTGCCGCTGCCCGTTATGGCGGGGATGCCGGCGATGGGTGGTACGCATACTGCCGCCATGTCTGTAGCGGAACACGATCCGGCCTGCGAGAGTCAGACACAGGACACCCATCGTTGTTGCGAGCAGGCCTGTCCAGGCCAGTGTGATATGTGTGCCATGTTCGTCACCGGAGCCCTGCCGGTAGAAACCGGTGCAGTCATTATTTCCGGCCCCGATGCGCTGAGTATCACGGGCCTTGCTGTTCCCTCCCATCTCCAATCTCGGCCAAACCTCCGGCCCCCCCGGCTCGCCGCCTGAACGGGCGGAGCTTCTCTTCCCCATACGAATGATGTTTTGATTGCCTGTCGGTCGCCTGACACGACGGGATGAGGGAGTAAAGTGAATTGCGGTACCTTGCTCCCCATCGACTGAACTAGAATTCAGCCTGAATACGGTATTCATACCGCGAGGGACTATCTGAAATGAATGTACAAATTTTTTGCAGACCTGCCGCCTGGCAGGGTGCACTGACCGGACTGTTACTGGGTATGAGCCTGTGGCTGCCCGTCGCGGCGCAGGCCATCGATATGGGTACCGAGCTGGGGCTTGCCGAAGCCGAGGACCTGGCCCTGCAGCTGGATCCCGTGATCAATGCGCTGGGTGCACAGGCACGTTCCTTTGAGGAGCAGAGCATCGCTGCCAACACGCTGCCCGATCCACAGCTCAAGCTGGGCGCCATGAACCTGCCAGTAGACACCTTTGCGCTGGATCAGGAGCCCATGACGCAGTTACAGATCGGTGTGCGCCAGATGTTCCCACGAGGCGATACCCTGGAGATCCGTGCGCGCCGTGCCGGCAACATGTCGAACGTGGTGAAGGCGCGCGCTGAAAATCGGCGTCGCATGGTACGGCGCTCGGTGCGTGAGGCGTGGCTGGAAGTTTATTACTGGCACAATGCTGCGGAGATCGTGCGCAAGACCCGTAGCCTGTTCCAGCAACTGCTGGATATCACCGAGGGGCAGTATGCCGCTGGCCGCGGTAAACAGCAGGACTATATCCAGGCACAGCTGGAATACGGTCTGCTGGAAGATCGCGAAGAACGCATCCGCAACCGCGAGGCTGGCATGCGTGCGCAACTGGCACGCTGGATTGGCAGTGATAATGCCGCGCGCGTACTGGCCATGTCACTGCCTGCTGTCCCGCCTGCGCGGAGCGCCAGGTTGGAAGATGTACTGGTTTCCCATCCTCTTGTCGAGGCCGCCCAGGGACAGGTGGCAGTAAGCAACGATGGCGTGGATCTCGCACGCCAGGCCTATCGCCCGGGCTGGATGCTTGATATCACCTATGCATCGCGTGATGGTGTCAATCCAAATGGCGTTGAGCGTCCCGATTTCGTATCCGCCATGGTGGTGCTGGACATCCCGCTTTTTACCGGTAACCGACAGGATCGCATGCTCGTGGCACGCGAGCATGAGCGCAGTGCCGCGGAGTTCCAGCTCGAAGACCAGCGCCTGGTACTCAAGCGCATGTTCGAACGCCTCGATGCCGATCGTGTCAGCCTCGATGAACGGATCCAGTACTACCAGCGTGTCCTTATCCCGCGTTCTCACGAGAATGCGTCGGCGGCACTGAGTGCCTACCAGTCCGATGAGGGTGATTTTCTTACCCTGGTGCGCGCGCGCATCGTCGAGTTTGAAACCGAATTGAAAGCACTGAGATTGAAGATTGACCGCGCCAAAGTGCAGGCCGGCCTGAACTACATTCTGGGAGAAGAGCAATGAGAACCATCTGGCGAGTATCGAGTATTCTGGTCGCGGGCCTGTTACTGCTGACACTGGCGGCCTGTAGCGACGAGCAAACTCCGGCCGAAGGCGCGGCCCCGGAGACGGCGCTGGAACATGCGCAGGCACATCTTGATCCCAAATACGTTTGTCCCATGCATTCCAATATCATCCGCGACAAGCCGGGTTCCTGTCCCATCTGCGGTATGACACTGGTGGAGAAGAAGGCTCAGCCCCAGGCAACGGCACAGGGGAGCGGTGAGCGGCGCATTCTTTTCTATCGCAATCCCATGAATCCGGCCATCACGTCCAAGGTGCCGATGAAGGATGACATGGGTATGGACTATATCCCGGTTTATGCTGACGAAGGCGGCGATGACGGTGCCACCGTCACTATTTCTCCCGTGGTGCAAAACAACCTGGGGGTGCGTACCGCGCCGGTACAGGTCGGCAAGCTGTGGCGCCGCATCGACACCGTGGGCTACGTGGACTTCAATGAAAATCTCATCACCCATATTCACCTGCGTACGCAGGGGTGGATCGAAAAACTACTGGTCAAGTCGGAAGGCGAACGCGTCAAAAAAGGCCAGTTGTTGTTCGAGGTCTATTCACCCGAACTGGTCAATGCGCAGGAGGAGTACATTCAGGCCATGCGTACCGGCAACCAGCGGCTCATCCGGGCTTCCCGGGAGCGCCTCACCGCGCTGGGATTTTCCAGATCCCAGATCCGTAAATTGAGCAAGACGCGCGAAATTAACCAGTACGTCAAGGTCTATGCCTCGCAGGACGGCATCATCGAGGAACTGTCCATTCGTGAAGGCATGTTTGTCACGCCAAAGATGAAGGTTATGAGCCTTGCCGATCTGTCGTCAGTCTGGTTGCTGGCCGAGGTCTTCGAGAGTCAGGCGGACTGGGTCAAGGTGGGCCAGAATGCCGAGGTGCGCCTGGGTTACCTGCCGGGGTTGGTGTGGGAAGGAAAGGTGGAATACATCTACCCCAATCTCGACCCCAAGACCCGCACTCTGCGTGCACGCCTGCGCTTCGACAATCCCGGTGAATCTCTGAAACCAGGTATGTTTGCCGCGGTACACATCTATGGTGGCGCCAAGGAGGGTGTGATTTCCATTCCCCGTGAGGCGCTCATCCGCACCGGTAGCGAAGAACGGGTCATTATCGCGCTGGGCGAGGGACGTTTTGCCGCGCGCCCGGTGGTTGCCGGCATCGAGTCCGGGGACTACATCGAGATAAAGGAAGGCCTGGCAGCCGGCGAAACGGTTGTTACTTCTGCCCAGTTCCTTATCGACTCCGAGGCCAGCCTCAAGGCCAGCCTTGCACGCATGACTGCACCACAGGCCGCCGAGCCGGCGGCTGCACCTGCCGAGCATGACATGGGTGCCATGGCCGTGATGGGCATGGGTGTGGTACGTGAAGTACTGGCCGATGAGGCACGCATCAAGCTCACTCACGATCCTATTCCGGCACTGGAATGGCCCGAGATGACCATGTTCTTCAATGTCGCCGAGGATGTCGACCTGTCTGCCTTCAAGCCGAAAGACAAGGTGCATTTCGAGCTTGAAGAGACAACCCACGGCTACGTTATCAAAGCCATCAAGAAACTGGACTAACGGGAGCCGATCATGATCAATCGTATTATTGACTGGTCGCTGGGGAACCGCTTCCTGGTTATCCTGCTGACCGTGGTGCTGATCGGCTGGGGCCTGTACGCGGTAAAGAATACACCGCTGGATGCCATCCCCGATCTGTCCGATGTCCAGGTGATCATAAAGACTACCTACCCGGGGCAGGCGCCGCGGGTGGTGGAGGATCAGGTCACCTATCCACTGACTACCGCCATGCTGTCGGTACCGGGTGCGGTGACAGTGCGTGGCTATTCCTTCTTCAACGACTCCTATGTCTATGTAATCTTCGAAGATGGCACCGATCCCTACTGGGCGCGTTCGCGCGTGCTGGAATACCTCAGCCAGGTGGCAAGCCGCCTGCCACCGGAGACCCGTTCCGCGCTGGGTCCGGACGCCACCGGCGTTGGCTGGGTCTATGAGTATGCACTGGTGGATCGCACGGGCAAGAATGACCTGGCGCAGTTGCGTTCATTGCAGGACTGGTTCCTGAAATATGAATTGCAGACCGTGGATGGGGTCTCGGAAGTGGCCACCCTCGGCGGCATGGTCAAGCAATACCAGGTGGTGCTGGACCCGGATCGCCTGCGTGCCTATAACCTGCCGTTGCAGAAAATCCGCATGGCCATTAAACGTGCCAACCAGGAGGTCGGTGGTTCGGTGATCGAAATGGCCGAAGCCGAGTTCATGGTGCGCGCCACCGGTTATATAAATGACCTTGATGACCTGCGACGTATCCCGCTGGGCGTCAATGAGCGCGGCACACCGATCCTGCTGAAAGATGTTGCCGAGGTGCGTCTTGGCCCGCAGATGCGTCGTGGTATCGCCGAACTGGACGGCGAAGGCGAAGTCGTCGGTGGCATCATCGTCATGCGCTTCGGGGAAAATGCCCTGACCACCATCGAGGGCGTAAAGAAGAAGCTTGAGGAGTTGCAGAACGGGTTGCCCGAAGGCGTCGAGATTGTCGAGACTTATGACCGTTCCAACCTCATCAATCATGCCGTCAGCACCCTCAATGGCAAGCTGCTGGAAGAATTCATCGTCGTGGCGCTCGTGTGCGCGGTGTTTCTCTTTCACCTGCGCTCGGCACTGGTGGCCATCATCAGTTTGCCTATTGGTATCCTGGTGGCCTTCATCATCATGCACAGCCAGGGGATCAATGCCAATATCATGTCGCTGGGCGGTATCGCCATTGCCATTGGCGCCATGGTGGATGCGGCGATCGTCATGATCGAGAACGTGCACAAGCATATCGAGCAGGAGCCGCTGACGGATGAAAACCGTTGGCGCATCATGCGTGAGGCCACGCGCGAAGTCGGGCCACCATTGTTCTTCTCGCTGTTGATCATCACCCTGTCCTTCCTGCCGGTGTTTACCCTGGAGGCACAGGAAGGTCGTCTGTTCGCCCCGCTGGCCTTCACCAAGACTTACGCCATGGCGGCGGCGGCGGGTTTGTCCATTACCCTGGTGCCGGTGCTGATGGGCTACTTTATTCGTGGCCACATCAGGCCAGAACATGAGAATCCCATCAACCGCCTGTTGATTGCGGGTTATCGCCCGTTCATCAATTTTGTGCTGCGGCGCCCCGGCACCGTGCTCATGATCGCGCTGGTGGCGGCCTTGACCATCGTCGTGCCGGTCATGAATGTGGACTCCGAGTTCATGCCCGATCTGGACGAGGGCGACATGATGTACATGCCGACCACCTTCCCCGGAATTTCGGTGGGGAAGGCGCAGGAGATCCTGCAACAGACCGACAGGCTGATCCGTACCGTGCCCGAAGTCAGGCGCGTGTTTGGCAAGATCGGTCGTGCCGATACGGCCACCGACCCGGCACCGCTGACCATGCTGGAGACCACGGTGCTGCTCAAGCCTCGCAGCGAGTGGCGTGAAGGCATGACCGTGGCAAAACTCAAGGAAGAGTTCAACCGCATCGTCAAGCTGCCTGGCCTGACCAATGCATGGGTGTGGCCGATCAAGACGCGCATCGATATGCTGGCCACTGGCATCAAGACGCCGGTGGGGATCAAGGTGTCAGGACCGGATCTCAACGTGATTCAGGAGATCGGCAAGCGTATCGAAGAGGTCGTACAGACGGTTCCGGGCACCCTGTCGGCCTTCTCCGAACGCACGGTGGGTGGACGTTATGTCACCGTGGATATTGATCGCGTCGCCGCCTCGCGTTTCGGCCTCAATATCGCCGACGTGCACGATGTCGTGCGCACCGCCGTGGGTGGTATGAATGTGGCCGAGAGTGTCGAGGGACTGGAACGTTATCCTATCAACGTGCGTTACCCGCGTTACGTGCGTGATTCGGTGGACCGCCTGCGTAACCTGCCTATTGTCACGCCGCGTGGCGCACGCATTGCGTTGGGTGAGGTGGCCGACATCCGCGTCGAGGATGGCCCCGCCATGATCAAGAGTGAAAATGCGCGTCCCAATGGCTGGACCTTCGTGGACCTGGAGGACGGCATCGGTATTGGTTCTTACGTGGAGGAGGCTCAGCGCATCGTCGCCGAGCAGGTGGAGCTGCCACCTGGTTATTCCATTGCCTGGTCGGGACAGTACGAGTACATGGTACGCGCCAAGGAACGACTCATGATCGTCGTACCGTTGACCCTGGTGATCATCATCCTGTTGCTCTACCTGAACTTCCGCAACCTCACCGAGGTGGCCATCATCATGGGCACCTTGCCGCTGGCGCTGCTGGGGGGTTACTGGTTGCTCTACCTGCTTGGCTACAACATGTCGGTGGCGGTAGGTGTTGGCTTTATTGCATTAGCCGGCGTGGCGGTGGAGATCGGTGTCATCATGCTGGTTTATCTCAACCAGGCCCTGCATCGCCGCCAGGCGCAGGCCGGGCACATGCGTCATCTGAGCCTGGAAGAGTTGCAGGAGGCCGTCACCGAGGGCGCCCTGTTGCGCGTGCGGCCGATCATGATGACGGTGACCGCCATCATCGCCGGCCTGCTGCCCATCATGTTCGGTGGTGGTACCGGCTCCGAAGTCATGCGCCGTATCGCCGCACCCATGGTCGGCGGCATGGTTTCCGCCACCATTCTGACGCTGGTAGTGTTACCGGCCGTGTTCCTGCTGTGGCGCAAACGTCAGCTCAGGGCCGATCAGTGAGCTGGGCAGATAGCGATATGTCTCACAAGGTATTGTTCGTCGGTATCGCCCTGTCATTGCTTGCGGCCTGTTCGGCCGAGGACCCGCCAGCGGCGGCGCCTGAGCCGACGACGCCTGCGCTGGAAGCGGCGGGGAACGCCGCGCCGCTGGATCGCGGCCTGGAGTTTGGCCGTGTCATCACCGGCGGCAAGTTGTTCGAGCAGTATTGCGCCTCCTGCCACGGCACCCGTGCAGAGGGCGATCCCGGCTGGCAGCGGCGCGATGCCCAGGGCAGATTTCCGCCGCCCCCCCTCGATGGCACGGGCCATGCCTGGCACCACTCGCGCGATGTGCTCAAGGACGTGATCCTCAACGGCACCCTTGCCCAGGGTGGGGGGATGCCGGCATGGCGGGGGAAACTGAGTGATGACGAAATTGATGCTATCATCGACTGGATCCAGTCCAGGTGGCCGGAAGAAGTTTATCGCACCTGGCGGCAGGCCAATCCACCGCAGCAATAGTATTCATTTATCTGGAGGCAGTAACATGTATGGATTTGATACAAAGACTCAACTTGGTTTCGATGAGGCCGTTGAAAAAGTGACCGGGGAACTTCAGAAGGAAGGTTTTGGCGTGCTTACCGAGATCGATGTGAAGGCGGTCATGAAGAAAAAGCTGGATATCGACAAGCGTCCTTACAAGATCCTCGGTGCCTGTAATCCGGTGCTGGCCAACCAGGCGCTCACCGCAGATCCCGACATCGGCCTGTTGTTGCCCTGCAACGTGGTGGTGCGTGAAGCGGAAGACGGCAGTGTCGTTGTCGCCTTCATGGATCCGGCCGCGGTACTGGGACTCGTTGAGAGGGAAGGAATCGAGGAGCTGGCCGGTGAAGTCCGCGAACGCCTGCAACGCGTTTGCCAGGCACTCTGAGAAAATCAGGGCAACGCCGCCCGCCGGGATCTTGCCGGGCGGGCGGTCTTCAGGCGCTGGACGCGCCTCGTACCGGGTAGAGCAGTTCGATGAGCGTGGGCTGATTTTGTCTGACAGTCTCGGTGATGGCGGCCACGGTTTCCCCGTCAAGGGTCAATTCCGGCAGGGTATCCGCCACCAGTACGGGGTTGTCATCACGGCTGATCACCGGGCTGAGTTCATTGGCGATCTGATTGGCCAGATGAACGATATAGGTATCGGAGCGGTAACGGGTGGCGCGTTGCGGCCGGTGGTGGCAACTCACCGGCTCTACCAGGGACTCGGGCAGGTTCCAGTGACTGAGCAATTCTCCTCCGATATCACTGTGATCGAAGCCGAAGATCTCGCGTTCCACCGAGCCATGGCTTGACGCCGCAGTTTCCTGCAGGCGTTCCACCAACTGGTGGTATTCATGGCGCAATGCACTCAGCATTACCAGCTTGCCAATATCGTGCAACAGCCCGGCGACGAACAATCGTTCACCATGCCCCAGTTTCAGGTGATGAGCGATCTCCTTGGCTGCCACGGCGCAGGTGATACTGTGGCGCCAGAAGACTTCCATCTCCTGTTCCTCCTGGCCGACATCCTTGAAAGTCTGAAAGACGGACGTAGCCAGCACCAGGTCGCGTAGTTGGCGTGTACCAAGAATGGTGATGGCCATGGGTATGCTGTCGATGGCAGATGGGAAACGATAGATGGGGCTATTGACGATGCGTAGCAGGCGCGCAGTCAGTCCCGGGTCGCGGGCGATTTCTTCACCAATCTGTGCGGCCGTACAACCGGGATCATCGACCATTTCATTGAGTCGCAACGCGATGGCGGGTAGCGAAAACAGTCGTAGATTCTGATCGATCAGTGCCCTGGGGGTGGGAGGCATTGGATCTCGCTTTAGTTTATCGGTTTGTTGTTATTTTTTGTTATTCTCATGCAATAAACTGCGAATAACAGCTCGTGATTGTAAGTTGATGTTTACACGCAGCTTATCTTGTCAGAAATATTTCTCGCGATCAACGTGTAGTTATTGTAGACACGGTATAGAAATAGCTGGAATGTGTATAACCCGGAATACATTATTGCGAACAAGTTTCAGGTGGAGGACATGACGGAATGAATATCTTTCATACTGTGGAAGTTTCATCACGGGGATTCATGTCATGAGCTGGTGGGGAAAGATCATTGGCGGTGCGTTCGGATATGCGCTGGGCGGGCCACTGGGTGCAGTGCTGGGCGCTGCGGTAGGACACAAGTTCGACAGTGGTCTCGAAAGTATTGGGACTCAGGCCGGACGGTGGCAGACGGGTGATCAGCAGCGCATACAAACGGCATTTTTTACCGCTGTGTTCAGCGTCATGGGAAGACTCGCCAAGGCCGACGGGCATGTAAGCCGTGATGAGATCCGCATGGCCGAGACGGTGATGCGCGAGATGGCACTGGATGCCGAGCAACGCAAGGTTGCCATCAACCTGTTCAACGAAGGCAAGCAGGCGGATTTTCCACTTGAGGATGTGCTGGAACAGTTTCGTCGCGAGTGCCACGGTCGGCGCACGCTCATCCAGATGTTCCTCGAGATCCAGATCAACGCGGCCTTCGCCGACGGCCGCATGCACGAGGCCGAGCGGCATCTTCTGTATCATGTCTGTGACTGTCTGCGCGTCTCGCGCTTCGTCTATGAACAACTGGAAGGCATGGTTGCTGCGCAGCGACATTTCCATGAGCGCGCGGGTGAACGGCAGGCGGCGGGCAGGAGCGAACCCGGCATCGATGATGCCTACCGCGCGCTGGGTGTGTCTCCCGATGCCAGCGATGCCGAGGTCAAGAAGGCCTATCGGCGCCTCATGAACCAGCATCACCCGGACAAGCTGGTGGCGCGCGGCCTGCCGGAAGAAATGATCAGCGTTGCCAAGGAGAAGACCCAGGAGATCCAGGCGGCCTGGGCGCGTATTCGTCACGCGCGTGGTCTGCGCTGAATTTAGAGCGAGGGGATCGTTTCTAACCGCAAAGGCCGCGAAGGATCGCGAAGGGGAGTTAGCGGTTCTTTCGTGGCGTTACCTTGTGTCCTTGGCGGTTGGATCTTGCCGGGCTGTTTCTGTCACTGGATTCCGGGTCTTCGCCATGCAGTGCATGGCTTCGCCCGGAATGACGTTTGTATTATTCCCCCGTGTGCCCCGTGCCCCCCGTGGTTACAAGGTCGCGACGCGGGAATGTATTTCGCCGCAAAGGCCGCGAAGGATCGCGAAGGGGAGTTAGCGGTTCTTTCGTGGCGCTACTTTGCGTCCTTCGCGGTTGGATCTTGCCGGGCTGTTTCTATCACTGGATTCAGGGTCTCCGCCAAGCGCTGCATGGCTCCGCCCGGAATGACGTTTGTTTTGTTCCCCCGTGGTTACAAGGTCGACGCGGAAATTTGTTAACCGCAAAGGTCGCGAAGGTGCGCGAAGTGTGAAGAGTCCATTTTTGAACTTTGCGCAACTTTGCGCACCTTTGCGTCCTTGGCGGTTAAATCATCCTGCGAGAAACGAACGCCCACCCGTGGCAATGGCGATCACCGCCAGGCCCAGCAGCAGGTTGACCCCCACCAGCACTCGGATCTGCGCCAGCTGCTTGCCGGCCTCGGGCCAGTTCTGTGCCGCCACTTCCTGCCGCAGGCGCTTGAAGGGTGCGAAGTTCACATGCAGGTAGATGAGGATCATCAGGGTGCCAAGCCCGTTCATCAGGTGCACGTAGAGTGGTGCGTTGCCCATTCCCCCGAAACGCCCGAACAGCATCAGGTAGCCCGTCACCGGCAGGGCGACGACGGTGACCCACACCCACGGGAAGAAGCGTGCGAAGACACCACGCCACAACATAAGCCGTGCCGGTGGTTCCAGTTGTTGTGCCGCGGTGGGGCGCAGCACCATCCAGGCGAAGAACATGCCGCCGACCCAGACAACGGCGGACAGGACATGGAGGGCAAAATAGAGGGCATCGAGAATGGGCATGGGTGATTGACTCCTGCAAGGTTGGATAGATGAAACTCAGCGTCGGATTTCGGTGCCGGCCGCATAGCGTGCCAGCCAGCTACGCACCTTTTTCACCAGTGCGTCCTCCGCACCCTGGAAGAAATGATCGGCGCCTTCCACGCGGTACTGGACATAGTTGCGGTTGCCCGCCTTGCGTGCGGCGGCACGGCGCAGTTTCGCGGTCTTCAGGATCAGCGGCATGTCGAGACTGCCATAGAGATCCAGTACCGGCACGCGGATCTTTTTCAGGTGCGCGACGCTGCTCATGGCCGGATCGAGGTCGAGATCGCTGAGGCCGATGGCCACCAGGGCGCGCACGTTCTTCGACGGCTTGCCGGCGAGGTACGTGGTCGCCATGCTGGCGCCAAGGCTGTGGGCCACGAGGGCGATGTTTTCGATACCCTGTTTCTTTAGCCAGGTCACGGCGGCGTCGATGCGCGGCGGGGCCTCGCCCCAGATGGCGGCATAGTCGCGAATGGCCGCGTCGTTGGCGAGGATCGGCATCTGGATAGAGAGCGTCGACCAGCCGTACTCGGGCAGGGCGATGCGCAGGGGCTGGATGACATCGGGCCAGTCGGGATGCACGCCCATGCCGTGGAGCAGGATCACGGCGCCCTGGGCGCGGGCGGCGGTCTGCTCGGTGTAGATACCGAGAAATTCCGTGTCGCCAGCCTTGAGCGTGACCGGCTCGCCGTCGAGCAGGGCCTCGACGATCTGCTCGCGCCAGCGCTGCTCCTTGGCGGTGTCCGAGGCCGGTACGACGGGACTCGCCAGCAGGAAGCACAGCGTGGCGGCGATGAAAAAGCGGGGGCAGGGCAGTGTCATGTGGGGCTTCCTCATCGTAAGACATTGAAAACAAATAAGATATATGAAGCAAGGGCATTATACAAATTGCTGAAAATTTCCCACCGATCCGGTAGAGTGTGCGGCTCGGTTTTTTGGCGGTGCCCGGTTTCAACGGGCGCCAGAGATGCATTTCAAGTATGGGGAAGAAACATGGCAAGGCAAAGTGATTTTATCGCACCGTCCATCCTGTCGGCGGATTTCGCACGCCTCGGTGAGGAAGTGGACAACGTGCTCGCGGCCGGCGCGGATATCGTGCATTTCGACGTCATGGACAACCACTATGTACCCAACCTGACCATCGGTCCGCTGGTGTGCGAGGCCCTGCGCAAGCACGGTGTAGAGGCGCCCATCGACGTGCACCTCATGGTCAAGCCCGTGGATCGCATCATCCCCGACTTTGCCGCCGCCGGCGCCAGCTACATCACCTTCCACCCCGAGGCCTCCGAGCACATCGACCGTACCCTGCAACTGATCCATAACGAAGGCTGCAAGGCCGGGCTGGTGTTCAACCCCGCCACGCCGCTGGACTACCTGAGCTACGTGCTCGACAAGGTGGACATGGTGCTGCTCATGTCGGTCAACCCCGGCTTCGGCGGTCAGAGCTTCATCCCCAGTGCGCTGGACAAGCTGCGCGAGGCGCGCAAGATCATCGACGCGTCGGGACGCGACATTCGCCTGGAGATCGACGGTGGTGTCAAGGCCAACAACATCCGCGAGATCAAGGAAGCGGGCGCCGATACCTTCGTCGCCGGCTCGGCCATCTTCGGTGCAAAGAACGACAAGGACGCCAATGTCTATGACAGCATCATCAGGGAGATGCGCGACGAAATGGCCCAGGCCAAAGTCTGAGTACGGAGACGCTCATGGCCCTGCGCAAACCCGAGATGGTACTCATCGACGTGGACGGCACGCTGGTGGACAGCGTGCCCGACCTGGCGTATTGCGTCGACGAGATGATGAAGGCCCTCGGCCTGCCACCCCACGGCGAGGCAAAGGTGCGCGAGTGGGTGGGCAACGGCGTCGAGCGTCTCACGCGCCGTGCGCTGATCGGCAAGCTCGACGGCGAGCCCGACGAGGCCCTGTTCGAGAAGGCCTACCCCATCTTTCTCGAACTCTATGCCGAGAACACATGCAAGCGCAGCCGCCTCTATCCCGGTGTGCGCGAAGGACTCGACTACCTCGAGCACGAGGGCTACAAGCTCGGTTGCGTGACCAACAAGGCAGAGCGTTTCACCGTACCGCTGCTGCGCGAACTGGGCGTGTACGACGATTTTGCCATCGTCATCAGCGGTGACAGCCTGCCGAGGAAGAAGCCCGATCCCATGCCCCTGCTGCATGCGGCGGCACACCTCGGCTGTCTGCCCGAGCAGGCCCTGATGCTGGGTGACTCGGTGAGCGACGTCAAGGCCGCCCGCGCTGCGGGCTTCCAGATCGTGTGCATGAGCTATGGTTACAACCACGGCGTGGACATCCGCGAGGCCGAGCCCGACGCAGTCATCGACAGCATGGCCGAGTTGCCCGAACTGCTGGGCGCGGCGACGCAGGATGTTGCCTGAGCGCGGGAATAGCCGCATAATCGGGCAACGACTGGAAGAATACCCATAACAATCCCATACCGGAAACGACTCGGCATGAACCTGGAACGACAGACGGCACTCAATCCCTGGCGATGGCGCGCCTGAGCGACGCCACCGGCCTGCTGTCTGGCCCGATCTTTCCCGATCTTTTCCAGGTGAAAAAACATGAAACGAGAGGAGTTTGCCGCCTACGCGGCACAGTCATATAACCGTATTCCGGTCGTACGCGAGGTCTTCGCCGATCTCGATACCCCCCTTAGCACCTATCTCAAGCTCGCCGCTGGCGCGCACTCCTTCCTGTTCGAGTCCGTGCAGGGTGGGGAGAAATGGGGCCGTTACTCCATCATCGGCCTGCCCTGCCGCGAGCGCATCGAGGTGCGTGGACATACCATCCGCCTGTTCGACGACGACACACTGAGCGAGTCCCACGAGGTCGAGGACCCGCTGGCCTGGATCGCCGACTACCAGCAACAGATCCGTGCACCGGAGCTGCCCGACATGCCGCGTTTCACCGGTGGGCTGGTGGGTTACTTCGGCTATGACACCGTGCGCTACATCGAGCCACGCCTGGGCGAGTGTCCCAACCCTGATCCCCTCGGCGTGCCCGATATTCTGCTCATGGTGGCCAACGAGGTCGTGGTGTTCGACAACCTCAAGGGCAAGCTGTATATCGTCCTGCACGTGGACCCGTCCGGGGCGGATGCCTTCGACGTGGCCCAGCGGCGCATCGACGAACTCATCGCTCGCCTGCGTCAACCCACGCCCATCCCCGCATCGCGGGGCGGGGCACGCATCGACGAGGATGACTTCGTCTCCGGTTTCACCCAGGCCGGATTCGAGGCCGCCGTGGAACGCGCGCGCGAATATATCATCGACGGCGACGTCATGCAGGTGGTGCTTTCCCAGCGCCTGTCCATTCCGTTCGATGCCGCGCCACTGGATCTCTATCGCGCCCTGCGCAATCTCAATCCCTCGCCCTACATGTACTTTCTCGATCTGGGGGATTTCCACATCGTCGGTTCCTCGCCGGAGATCCTTGTGCACCTGGAAGACGGCATGGTTACCGTGCGGCCCATTGCCGGTACCCGGCCGCGCGGGCGCGACGAGGCCGAGGACCGGGCGCTGGAGGCAGAGTTGCTCGCCGATCCCAAGGAACTCGCTGAGCACCTGATGCTCATCGACCTGGGGCGCAACGACGTCGGCCGTATCGCCGAGACCGGCTCGGTGACGGTCACCGACCGCATGGTCATCGAGCGCTACTCCCACGTCATGCACATCGTCTCCAACGTTACCGGGCGGCTGAAGCCCGGCATGACTGCCCTCGATGCCCTGCGCGCCACCTTCCCCGCCGGAACGCTCTCCGGCGCGCCCAAGATCCGTGCCATGGAGATCATCGACGAACTGGAGCCGGTCAAGCGCGGCGTGTATGCCGGTGCGGTGGGTTACCTGTCATGGAGCGGTAACATGGACACCGCCATCGCCATTCGTACCGCGGTGATCAAGGACAGTGTGCTGCATATACAGGCGGGCGCCGGTATCGTCTATGATTCCGTGCCGCGCATGGAATGGGAGGAAACCATGAACAAGGCCCGCGCCGTGTTTCGTGCCGTCGGCATGGCCGCCGCCGGGCTGGACACACCCAGCTACAGTGAGGAGGCGTAGCCATGTTACTGATGATCGACAACTACGACTCCTTCACCTACAACCTGGTGCAATACTTCGGCGAACTGGGCACCGAGGTGCAGGTGTATCGCAACGATCAGATCAGCATCGAAGAGATCGAGAAACTGGCGCCCCGGCACCTGGTGATCTCACCGGGGCCCTGTACGCCCAACGAGGCGGGCGTGTCGGTGGCAGCCATTCAGGCCTTCGCCGGGCGCATCCCCATCCTCGGCGTGTGTCTAGGCCACCAGAGCATCGGTCAGGCCTTCGGCGGGCGCATCGTCCATGCCGGCGCCATCATGCACGGCAAGACCTCCATGATCCATCACAGGGACACGGGGGTTTTCAGTGGGCTGAGTAATCCCTTCGAGGCCACGCGCTATCATTCGCTGGTGATCGAAAAGGCCAGCCTGCCGGCGTGCCTGGAAGTTACTGCCTGGACCGAGGACGACAAGGGCGACATGGACGAGATCATGGGTGTGCGTCACCGTGAGCTGGACGTGCAGGGGGTGCAGTTCCACCCCGAGTCCATCCTCACGGAACACGGCCACCAGTTGCTGAAGAATTTTCTGGAAGGGAAGTAATTAGTTAACCACGGGGGGCACGGGGAAAAGATTACCGTCATTCAATCCGCGGGCCGAAGCGGACTCAGTGCATTTGCTCGCAACACGGGTTATTACGTCCACTAGCGCGGGTTCGCAATGACCGACGGAATTTGTTCGTCATTCTTGCCCGGACGGGAATCCGTTGGCCATATTCGTTTGAATCGTCGGATTCCGGATCTGTGCCATGGGTAACATGGCTCCACCTGGAGTGACTGAAAGGGTTCCCCGTGTGCCCCGTGCTCCCCGTGGTTAAATGGGTTTCTCATCGGGGGCCGCCCGTTTTTTCCGACGAAGGAGGAAAACCATGAACATGCAAGAAGCCATCCGCGCCGTCACCGAGCGGCGTGACCTCAGCAGCGAGGAAATGACCGCCGTCATGCGCACCATCATGACCGGCGAGGCGACGCCGGCACAGATCGGCGGTTTCCTCATCGGCCTGCGCATGAAGGGCGAGAGCATCGACGAGATCGCCTCCGCCGCGGGGGTCATGCGTGAGCTGGCCGCCGGCGTGAAGGCGGAAGGGCCACACGTGGTGGACATCGTAGGCACCGGCGGCGATGCCAGCAATACCTTCAACATCTCCACCGCCTGCATGTTCGTGGTCGCCGCCGCCGGGGGTACGGTGGCCAAGCACGGCAACCGCTCGGTGTCGAGCAAGTCAGGCAGCGCCGATCTGCTGGAAGCGGCGGGCGTCAATCTCGATCTCGACGCCGAGCAGGTGGGGCGCTGCATCCGCGAACTGGGTGTGGGCTTCATGTTCGCGCCCAAACACCACAGCGCCATGAAACACGCCATTGGCCCGCGCAAGGAAATGGGCGTGCGCACCATTTTTAATATCCTCGGCCCGCTGACCAATCCCGCCGGCGCGCCCAACCAGTTGCTCGGCGTGTTCAGCGACGACCTGGTGGAGCTGCTGGCGCAGGTGCTGCAACGGCTGGGCAGCAATCACGTCATGGTGGTGCACAGCCAGGACGGCATGGACGAGATCAGCATTGGTGCCGCCACCCATGTCGCGGAACTCAAGGACGGCGAGATCCGCGATTACGTGATCACTCCGGAGGAGTTTGGCTTCGAGCGCGCCGATATTGCCAGCCTGAAAGTGAGCTCCGCCGCGGAGAGCCTTGCCATCATCCGCCAGGTGTTCGACAACCAGCCCGGCCCGGCGCGCGACATCGTCACCTTCAATGCCGGCGCGGCCATCTACGTGGCGGGGCTGGCCGACGATCTCAGCCTCGGTATCGAAGTGGCACAGGACGTCATTGCCGACGGCACAGCGAGAAAACGATTTGAAGACCTGATTGAACTGTCGAACAAGATCTGAATGTAAATATAATTTGCAGGTACACCGCCCTGGCGCGATGAATTCTTTTAACCTGTTAACAATCGCGCCGCACCCAGAGGGCATGAAAGGCGGCGCTCCTACAAAATGAAAAGGTGATGAGTAGTCCTCCCGATATCCTGAAGAAGATCGTCGCGCGCAAGGCCGAGGAAGTAGCCGAGCGCCGCACGTACCTGCCGCTCGATGAACTGAAGGCCCACATCGCGGATGCCGCGCCGACGCGCGGTTTTCTGCGTGCCATCGAGGCGCGCGTCGCGATGGGCGAGGCGGCGGTGATCGCCGAAGCCAAGAAGGCCTCGCCCAGCAAGGGAGTGATACGCGCCGACTTCGATCCCGCGGCCATTGCGCGGTCCTACGAGCAGGGCGGGGCCGCCTGCCTGTCGGTACTCACCGACGTGGACTTCTTCCAGGGCAGCGATGACTACCTGCAACAGGCGCGCGCCGCCTGCACGCTGCCGGTACTGCGCAAGGACTTCGTCATCGATCCCTGGCAGATCCACGAAGCGCGCCACATCGGCGCCGACGCCATCCTGCTCATCGCGGCGATCCTCACTACCGAACAGCTACAGGAATTCTCGGCGCTGGCCCATGAACTCGGCCTCGATGTATTGCTGGAAGTCCACGACGGCGAGGAACTGGAGCGCGCCCTGCAGACCGACTGCCACCTCATCGGCATCAACAACCGCAACCTGCGCACCTTCGAGACGCGGCTGGAGACCACCCTCGACCTGCTCGACCGCATCCCCTCCGAGCGCATCGTCGTCACCGAAAGCGCCATCCACACCCCGGCGGACGTGCAACGCATGCGTGCGGCGGGCGTCAATGCCTTCCTGGTGGGTGAGGCCTTCATGCGTGCCACCGATCCCGGCGAAAAGCTCACCGAGCTGTTTACCGGGAGTTTGTAGGAGCCGCGCCGCGCGGCGAAAATGGGGTTGGCATCGTGCCGGGTCAGGGGTCAGGGGCGAGTGGCGAGGGCCGAGGTTCAGATCCCCTCCCCCTGGCCCCCTACCCCTGCGGGGCACCGAGGTCCCTGAGGGAGGGGGGAAGGGTGAGCCTGGTAAAACGGCCCCCTCTCCCTTCGGGAGAGGGTTGGGGTGAGGGGATCAAAATCCGGGGAAAATGGCCTTGAACTGCAAAGGGCGCAAAGCCGCGCAAGGTGGCAGTGGGGGTTTCCCGAACGTGGCGATCCTTCGCGGCCTTTGCGGTTGCTGCTGTTCATGCGGGCAGGTTCAACCGCAAAGGGCGTGAGGCACACCCATCTCGTCATTCCGGGCGTAGCCATGTATCACAT
>DRKU01000117.1 GCA_011051615.1 Gammaproteobacteria bacterium | reverse complement strand
GTTGGGTTACCAGCTCGGTGCGCACGCCGTGCATGGCGACGCGCTCGAACTCGGCGTTGACGGTGGAGACCAGCCCCACCAGTTGCAGGTCCTGGCACTGCTGCAGGCGATGGAGCATCCACGCGCTGTCCTTGCCGGTGGACCAGGACACAAGCACCTTCACGGGTGTGCCTGTTCCCGCGTCGCTACCACGCGACATGTGCTCACTGGACAAAGGGGATACGCAGTGGGTATTGCCATTCCTCACCGCTGCTGGCCTTGACCGCGGCGATGATGGTTACCACCAGCCCGAAGATCGCCAGGCCGAAGGCCAGCAGCCAGCCGATGAACACGAACATCAGGATGAAACTGACGAAGAAGTAAATGGTCATGCTGATCTGGAAATTGAGCGCCTCCCGCCCGTGGCGATCGACGAAGGGCATTTCGTCTTTCTTGATCAACCAGATGATCAGCGGTGCGATGACATTGGCCAGTGGGATGAGGATGCCAAGAAAGGCCGACAGATGACAGAACATGGCCATGTTCTTCTCATCGGCACTCAGTTCCGATGTTGTGGTCTCATTCTCGGTCTTGTCGGTGTTATCCATAATCTGCCTTTTTTTCAGCGTCGCCTGGAGAGAAACAATTCGTTATGCAAAAAGTCTACTCCACGGTGACGGACTTGGCCAGATTGCGCGGCTGGTCCACATCGGTGCCCTTGAGTACCGCCACGTGGTAGGAAAGCAGTTGCAGAGGCACGCAGTAGACGATGGGTGCCGTGGTGGGGCAGATATCTGACAGGGTCAGGTTCTGGTAGCGGTCCAGTTCGATGCTGATGGCCTGGTCGGAGAACAGGAACAGTTCACCACCGCGCGCGCGCACTTCTTGAAGGTTGGAGAGCACCTTGTCGAGCAGGGGATCGTCGGGCAGGGCACAGATCACCGGCATCTTTTCGTCCACCAGCGCCAGCGGGCCGTGCTTTAGCTCGCCGGCGGGGTAGGCCTCGGCGTGGATATAGGAGATCTCCTTGAGCTTGAGCGCCCCCTCCATGGCGATGGGATAGAACGGCCCCCGACCGAGGAACAGGGCGTTTTCCTTGTCACCAAAGGACTGCGCCATCTCCCTGATGGCATCGGACAGTTGCAGTACCACTTCCACCTGGCGGGGCAGGGCGTGCAGTTCATCGACCAGCACCTTCTCCCGTGCTGGCGTAATGCCCTGGCGACGTGCCAGCGCGAGGGTGATGAGGCGCAATGCCACCAGCTGCGTGGTAAAGGCCTTGGTGGAGGCCACGCCAATTTCAGGCCCGGCGCGTGTCATCAGCGCCACGTCCGACTCGCGCACGAGTGAGCTCTCCGGTACGTTGCATACCACCAGGCTGCCGATATAACCAGACTCCTTCGCCCCGCGCAGGGCGGCGAGGGTATCGGCGGTTTCGCCTGACTGGGAAATGGTCACAAACAGGGTATCGGGCGGTACCACCACCTTGCGGTAGCGGTATTCGCTGGCCACCTCGACACTGCAAGGGATGCCGATCTCTTCCAGCCAGTAACGCGCCACCAGGCCCGCATGGTAACTGGTGCCACAGGCGATGATATGGACACCGCGGGTACGGTCGAACAGGACCCCTGCCTCGTGGCCAAAACTCTCCTCCAGCAGGCGCCCCTTGTGGATACGCCCCTCCAGCGTCTCGGCGATCACCGCCGGCTGCTCGAAGATCTCTTTCAGCATATAGTGGGCGTAAGGGCCCTTGTCGCTGGCCGAATCCACCACTGTCGACGTCTTTACCGCACGCTCTACCGGCTGGTCGTCTTCATCGTAGATAGTAATTCCGTCGATCGTGATGTCGGCCAGATCGCCCTCTTCCATGAAGATGAAGCGGTGCGTCTGTGGCAGCAGGGCAAATACATCCGAGGCGATGAAGTTCTCCCCCTCGCCGACGCCGATGACCAGCGGGCTGCCGGCGCGCGTGACCACCATGCGCTCCGGGTCGGCGGGGCTGATCACCGCCAGCGCGTAGGCGCCGAGCATCTTCGCCGTTGCCTGGCGCACGGCCTTGCGCAGGTCGGGTTCGTCCTTGAGGATGCTGGCGAGCAGGTGGGCGATGACCTCGGTGTCGGTCTCGGAAGTGAAGCGATAGCCCTGCTCGGCGAGGTCTTCACGCAGCTCGGCATGGTTCTCGATGATGCCGTTGTGCACCACGGCCACGGTTTCGCCGCTCATGTGCGGATGGGCGTTGCGTTCGGCGGGCATACCGTGGGTCGCCCAGCGCGTATGGGCGATCCCCTGCGCACCCTGTAATGGACTTTGCGCCAGGCGCGACTCCAGCTCGGCGACCTTGCCCACCGAGCGGATGCGCTGCAGGCCATTGGCGTCGTCACGGATGGCGATGCCGGCCGAATCGTAACCGCGATACTCCAGCCGTTGCAGGCCTTCGATCAGGATGGGAACGACATTTCGCTTACTGATGGCGCCTACGATTCCACACATAACAAATCAGTTCCTGGGTACAAGGTTCGAGTAGCGAGGAAACCCTCTCAATCATAACGCGGAGCCGGGAATGGTACTCAGCGATATCTGGCGGGAACGCGATCAATGAAAATATCGCTACAGCACTGAAGCAACGCGTGTCTTTTCTCGCCATGATGTTCTTCCCACCAATATCAGGGCTGTCATGAGCAGCAGCTATATCTTCTTTTTTGTTGGTCTCTTCCATCCTTCGATGGTCTTCTGCGTGCTGGTGGTCAGGGTCAGCTTGCCGGGCGGGGCATCCTTACGCAGTACCGTACCCGCCCCCAGCGTTGCACCTTCACCCACCTTTATCGGGGCAACCATGACGGTATTCGAACCCGTGGAGGCGTGATCACCGATCTCGGTGCGGTGCTTGTTGGCGCCATCATAATTGGCAGTGATGGTACCCGCACCGATGTTGACACCCGCGCCCATGTCGGTGTCGCCGATGTAGCTGAGGTGATTGACCTTGCTGCCCGGTCCAATATGGCTGTTCTTGATCTCGACGAAGTTGCCCACGTGATTGTCGCCGTCGAGCACTGCACCCGGCCGCAGGCGAGACCAAGGGCCAACGCGCGAGCCATCACCGATGTCGGCGTCCTCGGCAATGCAGTACGGCAACAGGGTGACACC
>DRKU01000116.1 GCA_011051615.1 Gammaproteobacteria bacterium | reverse complement strand
TTGCGTGGGCGAGATGTCCATCATCGAGGGGGCGCCACCCTCGGCGCATATCGTTGCCGATTGCGACAGTGAACTGCTGGCCATCGACGGAGAGGTGCTGTGGACGCTGATCAACCGTTCCCACGCGGTGGCGCGTAACCTGCTCTATACGCTTTCCCAGCGTGTGCGCAATGACAACCAGGCCCTTATCGCCAGCCTCGAACAGCAGCGACGTCATGCTGAGAATGCGCGCATCGATCCCCTCACCGGGCTGGGTAACCGGCGCTGGTTGTCGGAAGTCTTTCCACGCATGGTGGAGCGTTGCCTGCACAGTGGTACGCCCCTGTGCCTGCTGATCCTCGATGCCGATCATTTCAAGAAGTACAACGATACCCACGGTCACCTGGCCGGGGACTGCGCCCTGCGTGCGCTGGGCGAGGTCATCAGTCACAACACCCGTCCCACCGACGCGGCGGCACGCTACGGGGGCGAGGAGTTCGTCATCGTCATGCCGGGCACCAGTGCCGCGCAGGCCCATCATATCGCCCAACGCCTGTGCGATGCCGTGCGTGCCTGCGAGATCAGTAACAGCGGCCGCCCCCTGCCGGGCATTACCGTCTCCATTGGCCTCGCTGCGCTGGCCGATCATACGGATCCGGTGGAACTGCTCGGTGCCGCCGACGCCGCCCTCTACCGCGCCAAGGATGGTGGCCGCGACCAGGTGAGTACCTGAACCCATCCCTCGGGTATTACCGTCGTCCGGCGGACACAATTTTCCCTGTGTCTGTGGGGTCATTAAGTCAGGAAATACGCAAATAAAAATCGCTAAAATCCCCCCGCGGATAATCGTGTTAGCATCCTTGGCAAATCAAAACAGGGCCGCCCCGACGTGGCGTGCCAAGGGGGAAATACCGTGTCAACCGGACTGATTATCGCGCTTGCCTGCGCCGTCGCCGCCCTGATCTACGGCGGCTTTTCCATTCGCTGGATCCTGTCGAAGCCCACCGGTACCGATCGCATGATGGAAATTGCCAATGCGATACAGGAAGGGGCCTCGGCCTACCTCAACCGCCAGTACACCACCATCGGCGTCGTCGGCGTGGTGCTGCTCCTGGTCATCGGTTTCAGCTCCATTGGCTGGACCACCGCGCTGGGCTTCGCCATCGGCGCGGTGTTCTCGGGACTGGCAGGTTACGTGGGTATGAACATCTCGGTGCGCGCCAATGTACGCACCGCCGAGGCCGCCAATGACGGCCTCAACGCCGCCATGCAGATCGCCTTTCGTGGCGGCGCCATCACCGGCATGCTGGTGGTGGGACTGGGCCTGCTGGGTGTGGCCGGTTTCTACGCCATCCTGCTCGCCATGGGTGTCGACGATCCCGTCCACCCGCTGGTGGGGCTGGCCTTCGGTGGTTCGCTGATCTCCATCTTCGCGCGACTCGGTGGCGGTATCTTCACCAAGGGTGCCGACGTGGGTGCTGACATCGTTGGCAAGGTGGAGGCCGGTATCCCCGAGGACGACCCCCGCAACCCGGCAGTCATCGCCGACAACGTGGGTGACAACGTGGGCGATTGCGCGGGCATGGCCGCGGATCTGTTCGAGACCTACGCGGTGACCGTGGTGGCCACCATGCTGCTTGGCAGTCTGCTCATCAACGACAACCCCACCGCCGTGCTCTACCCGCTGGTCATCGGTGGCGCTTCCATCATCGCCTCCATCATCGGCACCTTCTTCGTCAAGGCACGTGAAGGCGGCAAGATCATGAATGCCCTCTACCGCGGCCTCATGGTGGCGGGAGCGCTGGCGGCCATTGCCTTCTATCCGATCACGACCTGGTTGCTGGGCGACAGCCTCAACGTTGCCGGCGAGGTCTTCCCGGCTATCAATCTCTATTTCGCCGCGCTCATCGGTCTGGCGCTGACTGCCGCCATGGTGGTGATCACCGAGTACTACACCGCCACCGAGTTTTCACCGGTGCGCCATATCGCCGAGGCTTCGACCACCGGTGACGGTACCAACGTCATCGCCGGGCTGGGTGTATCCATGAAGTCCACCGCGGCACCGGTACTGGCGGTATGTGCCTCCATCTGGGGCGCCTACGAGCTGGCCGGGCTGTACGGGATAGCCGTCGCCGCCACTTCCATGCTCTCCATGACCGGCATCATCGTTGCGCTGGACGCTTACGGGCCCATCACCGACAACGCCGGCGGCATTGCCGAGATGGCGGAACTGGATGAGAAGATCCGTAACATCACCGACCCGCTGGATGCGGTGGGCAATACCACCAAGGCCGTGACCAAGGGCTATGCCATCGGCTCCGCCGGCCTCGCCGCGCTGGTGCTGTTTGCCGATTACACGCACGGCCTGGCTGCGCGCGACATGCATCTCAATTTCGATCTTTCCGATCACGAGGTGATCATTGGCCTGTTCCTCGGTGGCCTGGTGCCCTACCTGTTCGGCGCCATGGCCATGGAAGCGGTGGGCCGTGCCGCGGGCGGTATCGTCAACGAGGTGCGCCGCCAGTTCAGGGAAATGCCGGGCATCATGGATCACACCCAGAAGCCTGATTACTCACGCGCGGTGGACATGCTTACCCGTGCCGCCATTCGCGAGATGATCATTCCCTCCCTGTTGCCGGTACTGGTGCCGGTGGCGGTGGGCCTGATCCTCGGTCCCAAGGCCCTCGGTGGCCTGCTGCTGGGCACCATCATCACCGGCCTGTTCGTGGCCATTTCCATGACCACGGGTGGTGGCGCCTGGGACAACGCCAAGAAATACATCGAGGACGGTCACTACGGCGGCAAGGGCAGTGACGCCCACAAGGCGGCGGTGACCGGCGACACGGTGGGCGATCCCTACAAGGACACCGCGGGTCCGGCGGTCAACCCGCTGATCAAGATCATCAACATCGTTGCCCTGTTGATCATCCCCATCCTCTAGGCGTGCCTCGCGCCAGTGACCTGGAAACCCGGCCCTGGCCGGGTTTCTTTTTGCCCGCCTGCCAGATAGCCTGTGGGGTGGGTCGGCATCCCCGCGGGGCCGGCCGGTGATCATGCGTGAACACGGGAGAACATGGCCATGAGGGACACGGCAATCACACGGCTGGACGATACGCTGTTTGCGCGGCTCGGCGAGGAAGCACGACAGAGTCCACGGCGGCGTACACACTTCAATCTGCATCATGGATTTGACGAGCCGGTGCAACGTTTTCTCAATGTCATCGAGCCCGGCACATACATTCCGCCCCATCGCCATGTCTCCCCACCCAAGTGGGAATTTACCCTGGTAGTACGCGGCCGCGCCGCCGTGCTGATCTTCGATGAGACCGGCACGGTGCTGGCACGCCATGTCCTCAGTGCCGGCGGCCCCCTCCACGGGGTCGAGCTGACTGCCGGGACCTGGCACACCCTGGTGGCGGAGGAAAGCGATACCGTGGTGCTGGAGATCAAGGAAGGGCCGTTTACCGGTTCCCACGTGGAAAAGGAATTCGCCACCTGGGCACCGGCGGAGGGCGAGGCGGGATGCACCGCGATGGTCAACTGGTTGGGCGCGGCGCGCGAAGGTGAGCGGTTCGCTCCGCTCGGCGAACAGGGGCCCGCTTAGGTGTACACCTCTGTCGGGCATTGCTAGTATTTATGGGATTATTTGTGCAAATCCGAGGAATGAAGCCCGTCATGCAGCCAGTTCGTACTGTCGTACTGTTACCCGTTCTCCTCCTGCCGCTGTTCCTGCTGAGTGCCTGTGCCAGCCTCAGTAAGGATGAGTGCCTCAACGCCGACTGGCGTAACATCGGCTATGGCGATGCCAGCGAGGGCTACGCACGCACACGCATCAACGACCACCGGCAGGCCTGCGCGCAGTACCGTGTCAGTCCCAACCTGGATGCCTACAGCCAGGGTTACGAGGAAGGCCTGCGGGTTTACTGTACCGCAGCCAGGGGGTACCAGCAGGGTGTCAACGGCTATACCTACCGCGGTATCTGCCCGGCAAACCTGGAGGGCCCGTTTCTCGAAGCCTATTCCTTTGGTAAGGATATCTATGCCCTGCGCACCGGCATCAAGAAGCGTCGCCACCAGCGCAGCCAGGCCGTTGAACAGTTGCGGGCCATCGAAGACGAGATTGCGCACACCGAGGCGGCCCTGATCCAGGGTCATATGCCGCCGTCAAAACGCGCCCTGTTGCTCGATGATCTCAAGCGCCTGTCGGAGGACAGGCAGGCCACCGAGCGTCTCATCTATGACCTCGATAATGCCATCCGCGACCTGCGTCATCAGCTTGCCGACATGATGGCCAACAACCCCTTCGAGCGATAGCCTCGACTGTCTGTGCCGAGGGGCAGGTACCTGGCGGGCAACGTAATCCGCACACCGGGTGGGGACTTGGCCGGCTGCGGGGTAACGGATACCGCGAACCGGTTACTGTCAGGTTGCCGTCGATCTGCTAGATTTATGCCACAGAGGTTCCCCGGCTTGGCCCGGAAAATCTGGCAAAATCGATCAGGTGGGGAGAGAAGGAATGACCAGCACGTTGCACAGGACTGCAAAGAAACCGGCTCCCTTGTTCAGGCTCACCGTCTATCGTGACGGTGCGCGGGTGGACGAGGTGGTCGTCACACATGATGTTATTACTCTGGGACGCGGTGCCGACAACGACCTGCGCCTGGATGATCACACCGTCAGCACACACCACATGCAATTCAGCTATACCGGCGGACGGATCTTCGTCGAGGATCTGGACAGCACCAATGGTACCTATGTCAACGGTCACCGGGTGAAGATCCAGGCCGTGGTCGATGGTGACAACATCGTCCTTGGCAAGCACCGCCTGACGTTACACACCGTCAGCGAGGAAGCCGTCGAGGTAGAACGCCACCCGCCCACGGAACTGCTGGAATCCAGCGAACTGGACCGTTTGCTCGGCAGTTCAGCGCGCAGCAGTGTCAGCGTCAATCCCGCTTCGGGCAAGAAGGTACTCAACTGGATTGCCCAGGACGCGAAGGGCGTGTGGTGGGGCTTCGAGCATCAGCCGCAGCCCGATGACCTGGGCTGGACCGATACCCTCAACGGCATTCGCATCCAGCTCAAGGAAGACGAAGCACCACGACGTGACTGGCGCGAGAGCCTGCGCAAGATCTGAAACTGGCGGGTCTCGCTGTCTGAATACAATGCCTCACTCGTGCTGTTGTGCGCGGGTGAGGCATTTTTGCATGTGCAGCAGGGCGCGCCGATGTCCGTCCGGATCACGGCGTTCTTCCACGTCAAAGGGCAGGAAACCCTCTGCCGCGTAGAGCAACACGGCGGGGGTGTTGTCGGCGAACACCGAAATGCGGACTTCTTCCAGGCCGTATTCCTCACCCGCCAGGTGAACCATGTGTGCCAGCAGTGCGCGGCCCACTCCGCGCCCACGCCAGTGGCGTGCAACGATCAGATTGCCAATGAAGGCATGCTGGGCGTCGATAAAGTTATACAGGTTTGCAAAGGCAACGATTCCCGTAGAGGTCTCGCCCACGGTCAGGGCACGGCGGCACTGGGCCAGCTCGCGTAGCTGCCTCGGCGTGAGGGGAAAACGGCCACCAGGGTAGACCAGAAACAGTTCTTCACGGCTGTTGATCAGATCACAGATGGCGACCTCGTCGGCCTCCGTGGCCGGCCGGAAGACGATCTCCCTGTCAGCGGGGTCTGTCATGGACGAGTGCTAGCGTGGGTGGTTCTGTCGCTGCCACTGCGGTGCCGCTGGAGCAGATTTCCGTGGTGTCTCGCCGCGGGCGGCGGCCTCGAGGCGGGCTTCCTCTTCTGCCGCCTGGCGCGCGGTCTCCTGGTAACTGTTGTAGGCCGGAACCGCGATGGCGGCAAGGATACCGAGTACCGGCAAGGCGCCCACCAGCGGCAGGGTCACGGCGAGGATCACCCCCACGCCGTTCTCTGGCGGTGGCGGGCCGTAGTGATTGTCACCTTCACTGCCGGGGATAAACCAGAACACCAGTCCGGCGAGGGGTACGAGTACCAGCACTGACCACCAGCCGCTGGCATTGAAGTCGTGGCAACGCTGGACGGTCCACAGCACGAGAAAACCCAGCGCAAGGAGGACGAGGAGGCCATCGAGGATTGCGAATACCACCGTGGCGGTTTGTCCGCCAGCGGAGATGAAGAACAGGGAAAAAAAGCCGACCACCATCAACAACAGGCCCAGCGCCACCTGTAGCACCAGCCCGTAGCCGATGTACCGCAGCCGCCCGACGCGGCCAGCAGCGGTGAAAATCCCCGGTGCTCTGGCGGGCAGGGTCATGGGCCTCTCCCCGAGCCGGCTTTACTGGTTACCCGAGGAACCGCTGCCACCAGGTGCCGGCTCGAACTGCCGCGGCGCGGACTGAGGTGCCCACGGACTGCCTTCCTCGATACCACCCTGGCGCTCCAGTTCGGCCGCCTCCTGTGCGGCGCGGATGTAGCCCTGGTAGGCGGGGATGGCAATGGCGGCAAGGATACCGAAGATGAAGAACAGCACGAACGGCAGGACGATGGCAACCACAACCCCCGCGCTGTTGGGGGGAGGGGGCGGGCCATACTGGTTTTCACCATCGGTGCCGGGCGCAAACCAGAAAACGAACTCGGCCAGAGGGACCAGGAGGATCAGTGACAGCCAGCCGCTGGTGTTCATGTCATGGGAACGTTGTACGGCCCACATGAATTTCAGCACGAGGGCAAGGATGAACAGGACGAGAAATATGACGAATATCAGTCCGCCGCCGAACATGGCCCCCTCCGGGCTGCCCGCCACGCCCATGGCCCCGGCCATGGCGCCGAAAATCATGGCGGCCACGATGTAGATGACGAAGAAGACAACCGTCGCCAGCAGGTTGTAGGCGATGTAGCGCAGGCGCCCCATGCGTCCCGCGGCGGAGAAGATCTTTACCGGTGCGGTATTCTGTTCATTCATGGCCCGTCCATCCTGTCATTATTGTGATATGGGCCTACCCTACAAAAATCGCGGGTAAAAAAACAGGGCCGGTGGGAGGCACCGGCCGCAAAAAGGGACGCGGGAGAGATTCGAGCGTCCCGTCTGAGGGAAGAGACCACAGAAAATCGTGGCGTCACACTTGCAAACGGGGACGGCGGAAAATGGGGTTAATTAAGGTGCAGCAGGATCCAGCCTGCTCCCTGCGGTGGAAACCCGATTCGATGACCTTCAGGTCCGGTTTCGTCCCGCTTCAGTCCTGCCGGAAATCACGCAGGCGTTCACCATCGACGATGTCGATACGTCCGCGCGCAAGGCGAATGGTACCGGCACGCTCCATTTCCTTGAGGATGCGACTGATGACCTCGCGCGTGGTACCCAGTTCACGTGCCAGCTCCTGGTGGGTGGTATGGATGGCGGTACCGTTGCCGCCGGCGCGCGTAGCCAACAGGCAGGCCAGGCGCATATCCAGGTGCTGGAACGCGGATGCCTGTACCAGGCTCAGCATATCGCAGTAGCGATTGGACATGTGCAACAGGATATGATCGCGGAACACGGTGCACTGTTCCAGGGCGGTGGCAAACTGTGCCGGGGAAAGTACCAGTGCCTGCAACTCGGTCTCGGTGCAGGCGATGGCCTCGAAGGGCCGGTTGGTAATGAGTGCATGCAGGCTCATGACGCAGACATCGCCGGGTGCGAGGCGATAGAGCGTCATTTCGCGCCCGTCTTCGGCATACTGGAAGACGCGTACACTGCCGTTGGTGATGAGCATGAAGCCGGGGCACTGTTCACCGGACTTCATTAATACCGTGTCCGGCGGAACGCTCATGTTGCGGGCCGCAGCAACGATGGTCTGCCAGTTTGAGTCATCGCTGTGAAAGTCAGTCGGGAAACTGTCTGCCGATGCGACATGTTTCATGTCGCTGGCATTGTTGCCTTCGGGGCCAGAAGCCATGGCCTGCATCCTCTATCAGGTATACTGATTCAAGTTCCGGTTAAATCCTTGCTACACGAAACCATAGTTTCCCGATGTGGACTGGTAAGCTGGCACGATCTTTTTCGTACGCTGTGGCAGTACCTGTTGTTATGTCCGCAATAATATCACAGCCCGAGAAATATCTCGGCCTGCACGCATGCTTCCCTGCGCGCTGTTTTCAGGTCTTCTTGTAAAGTTCAGCGCCTTCCTCGACGAATTTCACCGCCATTTCCTGCATGCCCTGTTGGCGCGCTTCTTCCTCGCTGAGTCCCTGGGCGGCGGCGTAGTCGCGCACGTCCTGGGTGATCTTCATCGAGCAGAAGTTGGGTCCACACATGGAGCAGAAGTGCGCCGCCTTGTGGGCTTCCTTCGGCATGGTTTCGTCGTGGAACTCGGTGGCCTTGTCCGGGTCCAGTGAGAGGTTGAACTGATCGGCCCAGCGGAATTCGAAACGCGCTTTGGACAGGGCGTTGTCGCGCAGTTGCACGCCCGGCTGGCCCTTGGCCAGATCGGCGGCGTGGGCAGCGAGTTTATAGGTGATGATACCATCACGCACGTCCTGCTTGTTGGGCAGGCCGAGGTGTTCCTTGGGCGTGACATAGCACAGCATGGCGGTGCCATACCAGCCGATGTTGGCCGCGCCGATGGCCGAGGTGATGTGGTCGTAGCCCGGTGCAATGTCGGTGATCAGCGGCCCAAGGGTATAGAAAGGCGCCTCGAAACAATCGGCCAGTTCCTTGTCGACGTTCTCCTTGACCATATGCAGCGGCACGTGGCCGGGGCCTTCGATCATCACCTGCACGTCGTGCTGCCAGGCGATCTTTGTCAGCTCACCGAGGGTTTCCAGTTCGGCAAACTGGGCGCGATCATTGGCATCGGCGATAGAACCGGGACGCAGGCCGTCGCCGAGGCTGAAGGACACGTCATAGGCCTTCATGATCTCGCAGATGTCCTCGAAATGGGTATAGAGGAAGTTCTCCTCATGATGCGCCAGGCACCACTTGGCGAGGATGGAGCCGCCGCGCGAGACGATGCCGGTGACACGCTCGGCGGTCATGGGCACATAGGCCAGACGTACGCCGGCGTGGATGGTGAAATAGTCCACGCCCTGTTCGGCCTGTTCGATGAGGGTGTCGCGGAACATCTCCCAGGTCAGTTCCTCGGCCTTGCCGTCGACCTTCTCCAGTGCCTGGTAGATGGGCACGGTGCCGATGGGCATGGGGGCGTTGCGCAGGATCCACTCACGCGTCTCGTGGATGTTCCTGCCGGTGGAGAGATCCATCAGGGTGTCACCCCCCCAGCGTGCCGACCACACCATCTTCTCCACTTCTTCCTCGATGGAGGAGGTCACCGCCGAGTTGCCGATGTTGGTGTTGATCTTCACGCGGAAGTTGCGCCCGATGATCATGGGCTCCAGTTCCGGGTGATTGATGTTGGCGGGGATGATGGCGCGCCCGGCGGCCACCTCGTCGCGCACGAACTCGGGCGTGATGGTCTCTGGTATGTTGGCGCCCCAGCTCTCGCCGCGGTGCTGCCTGAGCAGCTTCCGGTAACGGGGATCGGCGCGCAGTTCTTCGAGGCGGCAGTTCTCGCGAATAGCGACGTACTCCATCTCCGGCGTGATAATACCGCGGCGGGCGTAGTGCATCTGCGTAACGTTGGCACCGGCGCGCGCGCGGCGCGGGCGGCGCAGGTGTTCGAAGCGCAGGTGGGCCAGATCGGGGTCGCTCTGGCGTGCGCGGCCATACTCGGAGCTGGGGCCGTCCAGTTGTTCGGTGTCGTCGCGCTCGACGATCCAGTTCTCGCGCAGGGGTGCGAGGCCCTTGCGCAGATCGATGCGCGTCTCCGGATCGGTGTAGGGACCGGAGGTGTCATAGACGGGGATGGGCGGGTTCTTCTCTACACCCTCGGCCAGCGGGGTATCGCTCTGCGTGATCTCGCGCATGCCGACACGGATGTCCGGGCGCGAGCCGGTCACGTAGATCTTCTGCGAGGCGGGAAAGGGCCGTGTCACTTCCTCGGAGAGGCGTGCGGTGCGGTTGACGAATTCTTCGGGTATTGCGCTCATGCTCGGTCACCATGCGGATGTGGGTGATCCGGCCAGCGCGGCGGGTAACGGTAGTGCGCGAACACGGGCTTTCCTACGCCGGTAACCGGATCAGGTTCGAAGGGTATTGCTCTCAGCCTCGCCGCCCGCGCGTACCGCGCGGCGGGGGCACCCCCAGCCATCTGCGCACCCTATAGAATAAGTAATCCTTATGCAAGCATATAATGTTATCTTGTTGATATCTAACATGAATTTACCCTGGCAGGTGCTTGTCAGCCGGCCGCGAACTGCGTACCCTTTAGCCTCCGTCAACGTCGTGGAAAGACCGTAGCATGATGACCGCAACCAACCTCGAGAAAGCTCGTTTCAACATGGTGGAGCAACAGATCCGCCCCTGGGAGGTCAATGACCAGACCATCCTGGATCTCATCAAGCGCGTACCGCGCGAGGATTTCGTGCCTCCCGCCTGGCGTCACCTGGCCATGGCCGACACCAATATTCCCATCGGTGAGGGGCAGGTGATGATGACACCCGTGGTGGAAGCACGCATGTTGCAGGCGCTACAGGTGCGCCCCGAGGAGACGGTGCTGGAAGTGGGTACCGGCAGCGGCTATGTCACCGCCCTGCTGGCGGCACTGGCGCGCCATGTCTACTCGGTGGAACTGCGCCCCACGCTGCTGGAGGCCGCCCGTGCCCGGCTGGCCGACGGCGATGTGCTCAACGTTACCCTGGAAGAAGGCGACGCCGCGCGCGAGTGGCCACGCCATGCTCCTTACGATGTCATTGTTCTGACCGGTTCGCTGTCGCTGCCGCCGGAGGCCTACAAGGCCTCACTCAGGGTGGGCGGACGCCTGTTCGCCATTCTCGGCGAGGCGCCGGTGATGGAGGCCACCCTGTTCACGCGCACCGGCGACAGCGACTGGCGCGTGGAGGGCCTGTTTGAAACCTGCCTGCCACCGCTGGACAATGCGCCACAGCCGGATCACTTCGTCTTCTGACCCCTGCCCCCTCGGTGCGCGAATCCTGTGCCGATGTCCCGTCCCCAATCCCCCATGCGCCGCTTCCAGCCTGCCGATCTCAGCAACCGCCTCCGGCAGCCCGGCCCCGCGCCCCTGCTGCTTGACGTGCGCGAGCCGTGGGAGTACGACATCTGCCATATCGAGGGCTCGCGGCTGGTACCCATGGGGCAGTTGCCCGCGGTGGTCGATGACCTGGAGAAGGATGTTGAAATCGTGGTGATCTGTCACCATGGTATCCGCAGTCGCTACGCCTGCCAGTACCTCGCCAGCCTGGGGTTTGCGGATCTCATCAATCTCGAAGGTGGCGTCGAGGCCTGGGCGACGCAGATCGACCCGGCGATGCCGCGCTACTGAGCCCACCCGGCGAGCGCTTTTGCGCGTCACGTGGGCGCGGATGAGTGACACATCGTTTACACTGCGGTATCGCGGGCGGACCGATGGCCGCCGCACCCCGGATCCCGAATTCGACCTGATTATTAAGGACTGGACATGACTGTGAAGAGGATGATTCATGCCATGGCCCGCTGGCCGTGGCTGGTACTGGGACTGTTGCTCACCACGCAGGTACAGGCACAGGACCTGCTGGGCATATTTCGCCAGGCTCGCGAGGCCGATCCCGTCTACCGTGCTGCGGCCGCCGAACGTCTGGCGACGCTTGAGGCGCGTCCCCAGGCGCGCGCCCTGTTGCTGCCCAATCTCAGCATCAGCGCCAGCTATACCGATATCCGCGAGGACCTGAGTGTCACTGCCTTCGGCACGCCGGGTGTACAGACTTACGATTCGACCCGCTACAGCCTCAACCTCAACCAGGCCATCTATCACCACGACTACTTCGCCCAGTTGCGCCAGGCCGAGGCACAGGTGGCACAGGCGGAGATCCGTTTTCGGGATGCCATGCAGGATCTCCTGCTGCGTACGGCGACGGCCTATTTCGACGTTCTCGCCGCCAACGACAGCCTCGCCTTTGCCGAGTCGGAAAAGACCGCCATCGGCGAGCAGTTGCACCAGACCCGCCAGCGCTTCAACGTGGGCCTCACCGCCATCACCGACGTGCACGAGGCGCAGGCGCGCTATGACCAGGCAGTGGCACGCGAGATCGCCGCGCGCAATGCGCTGGAAGTGGCCCAGGAAGTCCTGCGTGAACTCACCGGCCAGTTGCCTGCGGAACTGGCCACCCTCACGGCAGGCGCGCCGCTGGTCAATCCCGAACCGGATGACATCGACGCCTGGGTGACGCGCGCCCTGGAGCAGAACATGACACTGCTGGCCGCCTTCAAGGACATGGACATCACGCTGGCCGAGATCAGCCGTCAGCGCGCCGGCCACCTGCCCAGCCTCGACTTTGTGGCTTCATATGCCTACTCGGACAACGGGGGCATTTTCTTCCGTGAGGCCACCGAGACGCGCATCGGCCTGCAACTGAATATTCCCCTCTACGCGGGTGGTGGTGTCTCATCGGCCCTGCGCCAGGCCCTGCACCGCCACGAGGCGGCGCGCGAACGCCTCGAGGGCGCACGTCGTGCCACCGTGCGCCAGGTGCGCAACGCCTTCCTGTCGGTGATCGCCGGCATCAGCCAGGTGAAGGCCCTCAAGCAGGCGCGTGCCTCCAGCGAAACGGCACTGGCGGCTACGCGCGCCGGCTTCGAGGTGGGCACGCGCACCGCGGTGGACGTGCTCAATTCCCAGCGCGAGCTGTACCTGGCCGAGCGGAATTACTCCCGCGCACGCTACGATTACCTGCTCGACACCCTGCGGCTCAAGCAGGCCGCCGGCATCCTGTCCGAAGCCGACATCGCGCAGATCAACGGCTGGCTCGAATAAGTCATGGGGCAGACTTCTGACACGGCGGAACTGTGTGCCGCCGCGCAGTCGCAACTGCTGGTCATCGACGTCCAGCAACGCCTGCAGGCCGCCATGAAAGCGAAGATTACCGCAAGGGTCACGCGGCACATCGAGCGCCTCATTCGCGCCGCCCACCTGCTGGGTATCCCCG
>DRKU01000115.1 GCA_011051615.1 Gammaproteobacteria bacterium | reverse complement strand
GCACAGGGTAACTGGGTCGAAGTGGGCAAGGTCGATGACATTCCCCAGCTCGGTGCCCGCGTGGTCAACACCCCCGATGGTGATATCGCCATCTTTCGTACCGCCGAGGACGAGATCTTCGCCCTGCGCGACAAGTGCCCCCACAAGGGCGGGCCGCTGTCGCAGGGTATCGTGCACGGCAAGCGCGTGGCCTGTCCACTGCACGACTGGAAGATCCAGCTCGATTCGGGCGAGGCAGTGGCGCCGGATGAAGGCTGTGCCGCCAGCTTCCCCGTCAGGGTGGAGGACGGCGCCATCTACCTGAGCCTGACGCCCAACGAAGGTTGTCCCAACCAGTAGTGGCGAGTAGCGGGAATATACCGTCCGATACGTCTGGTCATGACACGCGGTAAATACGTCCCTGTACGCTCGGCAGCCGCGGCCGCTCCGGGCATCCTGCCCTCCCGCGGCATTAGTACATCCATGTACGTCATCCCTGCGGCTGACGGTCATGCCCAGACATGTCGGACGGCATTGCCAGATCAGTTCAGCTGGTTGATACCGTGAGGCATAGTCTGTCGCCGAATAAAGGTGCCCCGAGTCAACATGTGGTGACAAACAACAGGTTTGAAGATGCTCTTTGGTCGTAAACAGAAGAATCCCATAAGAATTCCCGACAAGGGCGTGGTGGAGTGGAAGTACACCACCTGCGGTTATTGTTCCACCGGCTGT
Organism: Gammaproteobacteria bacterium; assembly: GCA_011051615.1. Taxonomy (GTDB): domain Bacteria; phylum Pseudomonadota; class Gammaproteobacteria; order CAMYNG01; family CAMYNG01; genus HyVt-448. The sequence goes on along the minus strand of DRKU01000115.1, from coordinate 2,055 downwards.
TCCATCGAGGTGGGGCTGAATGCCGAGGGCAGGGCGGTGACCAGTCGCGGCGTGGGTGGCGCCCATGTCAACCAGGGCAAGTTGTGCCTTAAGGGGATCTTCGAACACGAACTGTTTCGCAGTGCCGGACGCGGCCGCGTCCCGCTCATGCGCGATCATTACTGGGATGAGTTCCAGGAGACCGACTGGGACACGGCGCTGGATCGCGTCGCCGGCGAGATCCAGCGCATTCAGGGTGAACATGGCCGCGATGCCTTCGCCATCGTCTCTACCGGGCAGATCATGACCGAGGAATTTTATACCCTCGGCAAGCTGGCGCGCGGCGTCATTGGCACCAATAACTACGACGGCAATACCACCCTGTGCATGTCCTCGGCGGTGTCGGGTTACAAGCGATCCTTTGGCTCCGACGGCCCACCCGGTTGTTACGACGATTTCGAGCATACCGAGTGCCTGCTCGCTATCGGCTCCAACCTGCCCGAGCAACATCCCATCATCTTCTGGCGTCTCAAGCAGGCGCTGGAGAAACGCAAGTTCCCGGTCATTGTCGTCGATCCACGCGTGACCATGTTTGCGCAGATGGCCGATATTCATCTGCCCATCTCACCCGGTACCGACGTGGTGCTGCTCAATTCACTGGCTCACGTGATCCTTGATGAGGGACTCGAAGACCGTGCCTACATGGAGGACCACACCAGCGACATCGACGCCTTCGAGGCCGAGGTGGCGCGCTGGGATCCGGACAGCGCCGCACAGATCTGCGGCATCGATGCCGATACCATTCGCAACGTGGCGCGTACCTACGCGCGCGCCGGTGCGGCCATGACCATCTGGACCATGGGTATCAACCAGAGCACCCACGGTTCCGACGGCGTGGTGGGCATCAACAACCTCAATCTGATCACCGGCAACATCGGCAAGCCGGGCGGCACCAGCCTGTCCATTACCGGGCAGGCCAATGCCATGGGCACGCGCGAGTGGTCGTCGTGTTCGGGGCTGCCCGGTTATCGTGCGTTGGAGAAGGAAGAGGATCGCCGTGAGATTGCGGAGTTCTGGGGTATCGACCCCGAGTTTTTCCCGAAGAAGCGCGGCCTGTTCCAGACCGATATCTTTCCCGCCATCGAGAGCGGCCAGATCAGGGGCCTGTGGCTCATTGCCACCAATCCCATGACCTCCATGACCAACACCGCGCGCATTCGCCGCATCCTGGAGAAGCTGGACTTTCTCGTCGTGCAGGATGCCTACGCGGACGTGGAGACCAATGAGTACAGCCACGTCTATCTGCCTGCGGCCATCTGGGCCGAGAAGCAGGGCTGTTTCACCAATACCGAACGGCGCGTCAACCTGGTACGCAACGTGCAGCCACCGTATGCCGAGTCGAAGCCCGATTTCTGGATCTTCACCCAGATGGCGAAGCGCTTCGAGCAGGGGAAAAAGGTCACCTTTCCCGAGACCACCGAGGGCGCCTTCGAGGAAATGAAGAAATTGTCGAAAGGACGCATGCTGGACTATTCGGGCATGAGCTATGAAAAGATCGAAAAGAACCGCGGCCTGCAATGGCCCTGCCGCGAGGGCGACGAAACCGGTGCGCCGAGACTCTATACAGGTGGCAGGTTCCAGCACCCGGATGGACGCGCGAAGCTCATTCCGCTGCCCTTCGAGGACAACAACGAGCGGCCCGACGAGGAGTACCCGCTGTGGCTAAACAGTGGGCGTGTGGTGGAGCATTTTCATACCCGTACGCGCACGGGCAAGATCGGCAACCTCAACAAGTTCAGCCCGACACCCTACATGGAGATGAATCCTGATGCAGCGCGCAAGCTGGGTATCGAGCACGGCAAGTATGCACGCCTGGTGTCACGCCGTGGCGACGCGGTGGTGCTGGTGCAACTGACCCAGCGCGTGCCGCCCGACATGGTTTTCGTGCCGTTCCATTTCCACGAGTGCGTCAACCGGGTGTCGCTGGGCCTGCTCGATCCCCATTCACGCCAGCCGGCCTTCAAGCAATGTGCGGTGCGGGTCGAGGCCATCGAGGATCAGACCGCGGCGGCGGTG
>DRKU01000114.1 GCA_011051615.1 Gammaproteobacteria bacterium | reverse complement strand
CGATCCCTCGGGTGACTTCATCAATATTGGCACCGACTACGTGGCCGCCGCTTTCGTGCGCCTGAATCTGCGTTACGAAAAAGTCACCTGGTATGCCATGGCCGGCGTCAGCACGGTACAGGTCAATGGTGACTACGACATCACCAACGGCGCCGCTTCCATCACCGGTACGCTGGGCAATTTCTTCAATCTTACCGGCCTCGCCGCCACCGGAACGTTCGATGACAGCATCACCGGCTCGGCCTATGGCGGCGGGATGGAGTTCTATGGCACGCGCAACACCGCCATCACCCTGAGCTGGATCCGTTACTTCGACGACAGCGATGCCGGTGCCCTGACCGTGGCGAGCCTTGGTTTCGTGCATCACTTCGACTGGCCACGCACCGCCTCGCGGTATTGATCACGTCGCCACTCATACATGACGAAGGCCGAGGAAGTGATTCCTCGGCCTTTTTCGTTTCGCACGCCTCTGGCGCGGGAACCGCATTGACCAAGTAACACCGCGTCATTCCGGGGGCCGCCATGTAGCACATGACGGCAACCCGGAATCCAGTGGTTTAAACCCGAAAAGAGGGACTCAACAGACTGGATGAAACAGCCAGTGGATGCCGGGCAAGCGTGCCGCGCTTTCCGGCATGACGGGTCCGGATAGATCGACGCCTCGCACCCCGCCACTCGCGCCTGTTACTGCAAGGGCCAGTCGCGCCGGGAATCGTCGAACTGCAGGCGCAGGAATTCCATCTGGTCGGCAAGGATGCGGCGATTACGCAGCACGAGGTACTCGGCCATGTTGGGCACGTAGGGCACGGCCAGCAGGGACATGTTGCTCTCGTCGGGGGTACGGCAACCCTTGTGGGTGTTACAACGGCGACAGGCGGTCACCACGTTGGACCACACGTCGCGCCCACCGCGCGAGACCGGCTTGACGTGGTCGCGGGTCAGCTTGTCGTCGGGATATTCCCGCCCGCAGTAGAGGCAGGTATGCCGATCGCGACGGAACAGTTCGCGGTTGTTGAGTGGCGGGATGGTACGCGTGCGGATCTGGCGGTTTTCACCCCGCACCGCGATGATGGAGTTGATCTCCATGGAGGTCTGCAGGCCGGTGAGGCGTGAAAAGCCACCGCGCAGGATGAAATGGTTGTCCCCCGCCGTCCAGGCGACGCGATCCCGCGCGTAGAGGCACACCGTTTCCTCCCAGTCGATCCACTTCACGGGTCGACCGGTGGCATCAAGACGTAGGATCAACGGCAAACTCATTTTCCGATTCCTGGTACAGCGAAAAAGCCAGTTCTTCAGTTCGACCCGCTCCGGTGGGTCAAAGTTCAGAGTCCCTTAATAACGGTTCCCTCTTCCCTGTGGGTTTCCTGCGGACTCCCCGCGGGAGGAGGACGGGACGAGGAGATCATCCCCTCACACCATATCTGACCCTCAACTTAACTTAGAACCGCCTCGTTGCTCAAGTACCTGGCGCACGGGGGCATAACTGGTGCGGTGAATGGGCGTCACGCCCAGCTCATGCAGGGCCTGGATATGCGCTCTGGTGGGATAGCCCTTGTGGCCGGCCAGCCCGTAGCCAGGATACTGCGCGTCCAGCTCACACATGAGGCGGTCGCGGTGGACCTTGGCGAGGATGGAGGCGGCACTGATGGCCGGCTCGGTCTGATCACCCTTGATGATGGCCTGCGCCGGACAGGCCAGTGCAGGCAGCCGGTTGCCATCCACCAGCGCGCGGGCCGGCGCCACCGACAGGCCAGCCACGGCCTTCTGCATGGCCAGCAGGCTGGCCTGCAGGATGTTGATACGGTCGATCTCGGCCACCGAGACCTCGGCGATGGCCCAGGCGATACTGCCGTCACGAATGGGATCGAACAGACGCTCGCGCCGTGCCGGTGTGAGTTTCTTGGAATCGGCCAGGCCATCGGGAATATTGTCGGGATCGAGGATCACCGCGGCGGCCACTACCGGCCCGGCCAGCGGGCCACGGCCCGCCTCGTCCACGCCTGCCACCAGAATTTCCATCTGCGCGTCCACGTCCTGTCCTCGAGAGGTTTGATTTAGGGAGGCAGGAATGAGATCATAGCGCCCGGAAAAGCAGCCCCGCGCGGCATCCGCGCCGGCCCCATACACAGACCACCAGGTAAAGTCGTCTCCCACCCGTTTCGGCTCATCATATCACAGCATGAATACACGCCCAGTCGATCGTCCCCTGCGCACCGCCGTGATCGGCGTGGGCTATCTCGGGCGCTTCCACGCCCAGAAGTACGGCGCCTCGCCGATGGCCGAGCTGGTGGGCGTGGTGGACGCCGATGCCCGTCGCGGTGAGGAAGTCGCCGCCGAACTGGGCTGTGAGTTCTTCGCCGGTATCGACGCACTGCCGGCCGTGGACGCGGTGAGCATCGTCGTGCCCACCCAGTTGCACTATGACATCGCCCATGCACTGCTTGCCAACGGCACCCATGTGCTGCTGGAAAAACCCATGACGACCACGGTCGCCGAGGCGCAGACACTCATCGACACCGCCCGCGCAAACGATACCGTGTTGCAGATCGGACACCTGGAGCGCTTCAATCCCGCCATCCTAGCACTCGACGGTGTGCTCAACGAACCCCTGTTCATCGAATCGCACCGCGTTGCGCCCTTCAATCCGCGTGGCGCCGATGTCAACGTGGTGCTGGATCTGATGATCCACGACATCGATATCATCCTCGATATCGTCGGCAGCGAAGTGGAGCACATGGATGTCAGCGGCGTGCCGGTGCTGTCCGACGACATCGACATCGCTAATGCGCGATTGCGTTTCGCCAACGGCTGTATCGCCAACGTCACCGCCAGCCGTGCGGGCATGAAGTCCGAGCGCAAGATGCGCATCTTCCAGCATGATGCCTACCTGTCGGTGGACTTCCAGAATCGCAAGCTCGGCGTACACCGCAAGGGGGCCGAGGTCGATGAGCGCGGTATCCCGCAGATCGAAAGTGAACAGCAAAGCTTCGAGGCCGGTGATGCCCTGCGCGCCGAGATCGACGCCTTCCTCGACGCCATCATCAACGGCACGCCACCGGTGGTCAGTGGTGAGGACGGCATGAACGCCCTCAAGGCCGCCATTGCAATCACCGACATGCTCGGCAACCGATAAACCCTATACGTATTCAGAGGTAGCTCCATGATCCCAATGGTTGATCTCAAGGATCAATACTACCGGCTCAAGTCCGAGATCGACGCGCAGATCCAGGACGTGCTCGAAAACACGCACTTCATTCTCGGTCCCAACGTGCAGGCCTTCGAACAGGAGGCGGCCGACTATCTCGGTGTCAAACATGCCATCGGTTGTGCCTCGGGCACCGACGCCCTGCACCTGGCGCTGCTCGCCGCAGGCGTCGGCCCCGGCGACGAAGTCATCACCTCGGCCTTCACCTTCATCGCCACCGCCGAGGCTATCGCCTACGTGGGTGCGACACCGGTGTTCGTGGACATCCAGCCCGATACCCTCAACATCGATCCGGCGTGCATCGAAGCGGCGGTCACCGACAAAACTCGCGCCATCCTGCCCGTGCACCTGTTTGGCCATCCCGCCGACATGGCAGCCATCGATGCCATCGCGGAAAAACACGACCTGCTGGTGATCGAGGACTGCGCGCAGAGTTTTGGCGCGCGCCATGAGAAGGGCATGACCGGTGCCATCAGCCTTGCCGGTTGTCACAGCTTCTTTCCCAGCAAAAACCTCGGCTGCTACGGCGATGGCGGCATGATCACCACGCCTGCGGATGAAATGGCCCACAAGCTGAAGATGCTGCGCAACCACGGCAGCGAGAAGCGCTACTACCACGATTTCATCGGCTACAACAGCCGCCTCGACGAGATCCAGGCCGCCATCCTGCGCGTCAAGCTGCGCTACATGGATGAGTTCAACAGCAACCGTCGCCGTGTGGCCCACAAGTACCGCGAGCTGTTCGGCGATCTGGTCACCGTGCCCCACGAGGCCGACTACGGCACCCATGTCTATCACCAGTACACCATTCTGAGCGAGCGGCGCGACGACATCATGACGGCCCTGCAGTCTGCCGAGATCGCCTGCGCCATCTACTACCCGGTGCCCCTGCATCAGCAAAAGGCCTTCGCCGATCTGTGCCGCAGCTCCTCCCTGCCGGTCACCGAAGACGTCGCCGGCCGTTGCCTGTCGCTGCCGGTCTTCCCCGAGCTGGACGACGCCCGTCTCGAGCGCATCGGCGCCACCGTGCGCGGCGTATTCCAGGGATGATGCCGTGAGCCATGTGCTGATTGTCGCGGGTGAGGCCTCCGGCGACATGCACGCCGCCGCACTGGTGCGCAAACTCAAACAGCGCGACCCTGGCCTGCGTGTCAGCGGTATCGGCGGCAGCGCCCTGCGCGAAGCGGGCATGGAGATCACCGTGGACGCCGCCAACCTGGCCGTGGTAGGCATCATCGAGGTCATCACCCACTGGCGCGCGATCTCCGCTGCACTGGACGCCATGCGCCGCGTGTTGCGTGAGGAAAAGCCGGACCTGCTGGTACTGGTGGACTACGCCGAGTTCAATCTCAAGCTGGCGCAGACGGCGAAGGAATGCGGTGTGCCGGTGTTGTTCTACATCAGCCCGCAAGTGTGGGCCTGGCGCCAGAAGCGGGTGGAGAAGATCCGCGACCGCGTGGACATGATGGCCGTGGTGTTTCCCTTCGAAGCCGAGTTCTACCGCAAGCATGACGTGCCGGTACGTTTCGTCGGCCATCCCCTGCTCCATGCCATCGAACCACAACAGCCGGACACTTCATCCACAACCGATCGGCCCCGCACCGTCGGTCTCTTCCCCGGCAGCCGCAAGAGCGAGATCAGGCGCCTGTTGCCGACGATCCTCGACGCCGCCGCCATCCTGCGTGAACAGGAACCCGAACTGCGCTTTGTCCTGCCCGTGGCCTCCACCCTGCGCGAGCAGGATCTCACCGAGGCCGCCGGTCGCACCTTGCCCGACTGGATCACCCTCATGGATGGCACGGCGCGCGAGGCCATCGTGCAGAGCGACGTGGTGATCACCGCCTCGGGCACCGCCACGCTGGAGATCGCCCTGTACGGCAAGCCCATGGTCATCGTTTACCGTGTCGCGCCACTGACCTACGCCATCGTCAGCCGCCTGCTAAAGATCGACCACATCGGCCTGTGCAACATCGTCGCCGGCGAGCGCGTGGTGTCGGAGTTGCTGCAGAAGGAGGCTAACCCCCGGCGCATCGCTGATGAAATCCGCCGCTACCTTGATGAGCCGGAGTACTACGCTGAAACGCAGAAAAAACTCCACACCATCCGCGCCCTGCTGGGCGAAGAAAAGATCGACGTGGAACTGGATGAGCTGGTGTTTGAGATGCTGGGCAAGACCGCCAGGGCATGACCGCGCCCCCTGCCCGCTGCCGGCACCCTTCCCCCGCTGGCGCGCCGGTAAGTACTCAGTCTTCCCTGCCGATGATGATGTCCTTGTAATAGGCGCGGGCACCACCTTTCATGAAATAATAGTTATTAACCCCTTCGCGTTGCAGGCGATACTGCACCCAACGGACCTGCTTGCCCACCGCGTCGTAGATGAACAGGGTTTTGCCTTCACGTCGGGCCTTGCGCACAAGCGATAAAAGCTTGTTCATCTCCTCCAGTGCCGCCCAGTACTCATGGCGGGGAAACAGGCCCACCGCCGCGCGCTGACGCAGGTCGCGCACGTCTATGACCATGCTCTTGTCCCTGGCGGCCAGTTTCTCGATGCGCCGCGTGAATTCGAGGGGCGTGAGCAAACGCTTCTTGAAATCGGCACCGGATATGATATGAGAAGGGTCGATTGGCGTCTCGCCCAGCAACACGGCCTCGGCGGGATAGGCCTGCGCCCACTCGAAGACACCGGCGTCATAGGCATAGACATCACTGATGCCACGGTGCATTGCCTTGCGCGCCGCCTTGTAGGACTTGAAACAGGTACGGCCGTTGCAATAAAAGACGATCGGCCTGTTGCTGTTGGTACGCAGTTTCCTGACACGCTCGATGAAATCGCTGTCGGTGTAGGGAATATTTATCGCGCCCTTGATGGACAGTGTCGAGAACTCGAAAGGTGAGCGCGCATCGACGATGACCACGCGATCGCGGTTCTCATAGAGTTGTTTCAGCTGATAGATGGGTACGTCATAGTACTTCTTGCGACCGGGAAACTCGTCGGCAGCGAAGCCGGCATGGGCGAGCAGAAACAGCAGGACAGCCGCCATCCCCCTGCGGAGAACATTACGCATGAGACTCACCTCGTCTTGGAACTGGTGGTTCCGGGTCCAGACCTGGAACAGGTCATCCTTGCCGCATTGCGATGTCGGTTGGCTGTTTTTATGTGTGATCCGTACTCCCCCTCGGGATACCTGCCGCGCGTCGACGGTAAGGATAGAAGGGAGAAACGTCATGGAACTGAACACCTTATACCGGATCGGCCGACAACAATATGTATCCCGAGTCACATACCCATAAAAGTGGGACGGGCGAGGCAGATGCCGGGGGATGGCCCTGCCCCGGAACAGGTGCTCAGCGAATGATGCTGCGCTGGCTGCGTTGGAAGAAATCGTAGAAGACGGCGGCCTCGGTATCGTCGTGGGCACGGACCTCGAGGGTCTTTTTGACTTCGTCGAGGGGAGAACCAGAGCGGTAGAGGAGTTTGTAGAGGCGACGGATGTTGGCGATGGCCTCATTGCTGAAGCCGTGGCGCTTGAGGCCTTCCTGGTTGATGCCGTGGGGATGGGCCGGGGCGCCGGAGATCATGACGAAGGGCGGCACGTCCTTGGTAATGGAGCTGCCCATGGCGCAGAAGGCATGGCGGCCGATGAGGCAGAACTGGTGCACGAGGGTGAAGCCACCAAGGATGGCGTAGTCATCGACGCAGGCGTGGCCGGCCAGCGAGGCGTTATTGGCGAAGATGGTGCCGTTGCCGACGATACAGTCGTGGGCAATATGAATGTAGGCCATGAGCCAGTTGTCGTCACCGACACGGGTCACACCCCCACCCTGCTCGGTGCCACGATTGATGGTGACGTATTCGCGGATAGTATTGCGGTCGCCGATCTCGAGCCGCGAGTCATCCTCGCTGAACTTCTTGTCCTGGGGGATCTCACCGATGGAGGCAAACTGGAAGATACGGTTTTCTCGCCCGATGCGGGTGGGACCGTTGATGACGACGTGTGGACCAACCCAGGTATCCTCACCGATGGTGACGTGCGGGCCGATAATGGAGTATGCGCCGATCTCTACGCCGTCGGCGATCTCCGCAGTGGGATCAACGATTGCCGCTGGATGGATACTCACTAGGCATCCCGTTCAGCACACATGAGCACCGCGCTGGCGACCACCTTGTCATCGACACGGGCCGTGCCATTGAATTTCCAGACACCGCGCATGCTCTTGATGAACTCCACCTCGAGAATGAGCTGGTCTCCCGGACCGACCGGCTGCTTGAAGCGTGCATTATCGATACCAACCAGGTAATAGATGGAGTTCCCGTCAGGCTTTTGTTCGACAGTACGGAAAGCGAGAATGCCGGTGGCCTGGGCCAGGGCTTCCATGATCAGCACGCCGGGCATAATGGGCTTCTGGGGGAAATGGCCGGTGAAATATGGCTCGTTGTAGGTCACGTTCTTATAGGCCTGTAGAAACTCACCGGGGCGGCACTCGGTAACCCGATCCACGAGCAGGAAAGGATAGCGATGCGGCAGGTGCTGAAATATCTCGTTGATGTCCAGTGTGGTCAAGTGAATAGTCCTCTATGATCCCTTTGCAGCGACGATCTTCTCCAGCTCCTTGATACGCCGAGCCATGTCGTCGAGCTGCTTGAAGCGTGCGTAGTTCCTGTGCCAGTGGCGATTCTCTTCCAGCGGTGTGCCTGAAGAATACACGCCCGGTCGCTTGATGGACCTGGTGACCAGGGACATGGCCGTCACGGTGACGCCATCGACGATCTCCAGATGCCCGAGGATCCCCACCCCGCCAGCGATTGCACAGTTCTTGCCGATGCGGGTACTGCCGGCGATACCGGTACAGGCCGCGATAGCCGTATTCTCGCCGATATGAACGTTGTGCGCCACCTGAATCAGGTTGTCCAGTTTGACGCCATCCTCGATGATGGTGTCCTCGATGGCGCCACGGTCGATGGTGGTATTGGCGCCGACCTCCACATCCTTGCCAAGGATCACGCGGCCCAGCTGCGGTACCTTGACCCAACGGCCCTCGTCATTGGCAAGGCCAAAGCCGTCACTGCCAATGACCACGCCCGGATGGATCAGTGCCCGTTCACCCAGTTGGCAACCCTCGTTGATGGTGACATTGGCCACCAGGGTGCTGTCGGCACCTATCTCCACATGGCGACCAATGACACAGCCCGGACCGATACAGGCATCGGCGCCGATGACGGCGCCCTCCTCCACTACCACGTGGGAGCCGATGTAGGCGCTGCTATGGATCTCGGCGGCGCTGTTGACCGAGGCATGGGGATGGATACCACTCGGGTGGCGTGTACGCTCCGAGAGTATGGTGGCGATCTTCGCATACGCCAGGTAGGGATCGGCAACGATAATGGCATTACCATCCCAGTTCCTGGCTTCGGCCGGCGCAATGATGACGGCGCTGGCGCGGGAGGAGTCCAGTTGTTTGCGATAACGCGGGTTGGCAAGAAAACTGATCTGTCCCTCTCCCGCCCCGGCCAGAGTAGCAACCGAGTCGATACACAGCGATCCATCGCCCCTGACTGTCCCGCCAACCAGTTCGGCCAGTTCCGCAATCGTTCTGGACAAGATCCGCTCCCTGCTATGCGCTCAGTTCGGCGTGGCCCCGGGCTCACCACCGGGATTACGCTTGTATTCTTCCCGCAAGCGTTCAAGTACCTGGTCGGTGACATCCACTGCCGTGGAAGCATAGAGCACGTTCTCACTCAGGATGAGATCGAACTTCTCTTCTTTCGCCAGGGCCAGAATGATGTCGTAGATCAGTTTCTGCAGACGGGTCAGCTCTTCGTTGCGACGCAGATTCAGATCTTCACCAAACTCCTCACGCGCACGCTTGATATCACGCCGCAGTTCCTTGATCTTGCGTTGCAGCTTCTTGCGCCGTGTGTCACTCATGCTTGAACCATCTGTCGCAAGCTGGTCTTCCAGCTTGCGCAGTTCCTTCTGCATGGCGACGATCTTCTGATCGCGTGGAGAAAAATCGGTTTCCAGACGCTTGCGTGCGGCTTCCGCCTGAGGTGCTTCTTTCAATACCCGTGCGGTATTAACAAAACCAATTTTCATTTCCTGCGCAAGACCTGTCAGCGGCAGGATACAGAACAGCAATATGACGGATTTGATCAGAAACTGTTTCACATTTGCCTCCCGATAGACAGCACCCTGCACTAGAAGGGTGATCCCAGGGTGAACTGGAACGACTGCGTACGGTCGCCGGGCTCATCGTTCAGTGGCGTAGCCAGGCTGAAACGCATGGCGCCGATCGGTGTCAGCCAGATCGCCGATACACCGGCTGAATAACGCAGTTCGCCCAGGTCGATTTCATCCTGCTCAGCATACACCCAACCGCCATCTACAAACAGGCTGAATCGCATGGAACTGGCCTTCTCCACGAACGGATTTGGGAAAAGCCATTCCAGATTGGTTACCACACGTGTGGTGCCCCCAATGGGGTTACCGAAGGCATCTCGTGTATTGGGTCCACCGAGGGTACTCGTGTCGTAACCACGCACCGTGCGGCTGCCACCGGCGAAGAAGTTCTCGAACGGCGGAAATGTCGTCGTATCACCGAGTACATCACCCCGCCCCAGATCGATATTGAACATCAGGGTATTATTTTCTGTAATGGGAAAATATTGGGTGTGACGTGCGATTGCGGTGTAGTACTCAAGATCGCCCCCTGGCACGGCGACCGAGAAACTGAGCGTCGTACGCGACCCACGATCAGCGAAGATGGCGCGGTTGCGTGTATCACGTCGCCAGGTCGCGGTAAGCTTGTAGGTGTCATAGATGTTGCCGTTGGCGGCAATGAAATCGAGGATCTGTTGCGCCGTATTGGTGCCCGTCAGCAGTTCGGTATTCTCGAAACCGGCACCGAAACTCAGACGGTTGGTTTCCGACAGGGGAATACCCCAGTTGATGGAGGCACCATAGGTATTGGTGGAATAGTTGGTAATATTGGTAATATCTTCACCCAGATCGATAGTCCGCGAATATATGCGGAAACCGCGACTGATTCCGCTTTCCGTGTAATAGGGGTTGTTGTAGCTGAAGCTGTAGGTTCGCGTGACCTGGCTGTTGTTCAACTCGATGGCAACTCGCTTGCCGGTACCAAGAAAGTTTTCCTGCGAGACCGAGAAATTGATCAGCGCACCCTGGCTGTCGGAATAACCAAGACCGGCATTCAAGGTACCCGTGGGCCGCTCGGAAACCGTAAAGTTCACATCCACCATATCCGGGGAACCCGGCACCGCCGGGGTCTCCACGCTCACCTGCTCGAAGAAACCCAGGCGATCGAGGCGTGTGCGCGAATCCGCCACCAGGCGTGTCGACAGCCAGCTGCCCTCCATCTGGCGGATTTCCCGGCGAACGACTTCGTCACGGGTTTTACCGTTGCCGCTGATGTTGACCCGGCGCACGTAGACACGGCGCCCTGGCTCTACAAAGATAGTCAGCGCAACCGTACGTGAGTCCTCGTCCACATCGGGAATGATGTTGACGTTGGCAAAGGCATATCCCTGCTCGGCCAGGCGATCAGAAATGGCCTTGCTGGTATCGAGCGCCCGTTGACGTGAAAAGACATCACCCGCCTTTAGGCGGACCAGGGGCGTGAGTTCGCTTTCGTCGAGCAGCACCTCTCCGGCGACGTTGACGCTGGCGAGGGTATACTGCTCGCCCTCCTTAATATTAATGGTGACATAGACATCCTGCTTGTCCGGGGTCAGGGCCACCTGGGTCGATTCGATGGAAAAGTTGATGTAGCCACGGTTCTGATAGTAGCTCTTGAGAGCCTCCAGATCAGCAGCCAGCACCTGGCGTGAATAACTTTCACGCCCACCAAAGAAACCAACATCAGGGAGCTGCATCTGGCCAAGCAGCACGTCTTCACTGAAAGCATGATTACCAACGATCCGCACCGCACGGATCTCGGCATCCTCACCCTCGGCGATGCTGATATTGATTTCAACCCGATTGCGTACCAGCGGCTTGACGGTAGTCTCGACCAGCACGGCATACTTACCAAGACTGAAGTACTGGCGCCGCAGTTCCTGGCCGATCTTGTCGAGAATGGAGCGATCGAGAATACGGCCCTCCACCAGGCCGATCTGGTTAAGAACTTCCTGTAGCTGTTCCCCGGGTATTGCACTATTGCCGGTAAAGGTGATTTTTGCGATGGCCGGACGCTCGGCAACGAATACCGTCAACACATCACCATCACGATCCAGGCGTACATCCTTGAAAAAACCAGTACGATAGAGAGCATGAATGGCCTGTTGCGCCAGCGCCTCATCCACCGTATCGCCAACCTTGATAGGCAGGTAGCTGAACACCGTACCCAGTTGCACGCGTTGCAGACCTTCAAGGCGAATATCACGCACGGTAAACGGCTGAAAAGCAAAGGCCGGGGCTGCTGCAAACAGCAGGATGGGGAAAAACAGGTTTCGCAATATTTTCATTCTTGTCGACAACTTAAAATAAACTAATTGAGCAAACGCACGATATCGTTGTAAAACGCGACCACCATCAGCATCAGGATGAGGATGATGCCCACCTGTTGACCTATAAACTCGGTGCGCTCGGAAACGGGTTTTCCCTTGATGGCCTCGATGAGGTAGAACAACAGGTGGCCACCATCGAGTACGGGGATGGGAAACAGGTTGATCACACCGAGGCTGATGCTCACCAGGGCGAGAAACTGCATAAAGCGAGAAAATCCACCACTGACCGAGACCCCGGCATAACGGGCGATGGTAATAGGACCGCTGAGCTTGTTGAAGGAGATATCTCCCGCCAGCATCTTGTAGAAGACGTGCAGGATGAAGGCCGTCTTGTTCCACACTTCGATGGTAGCGCGGCCAAAGGAGTGGAACACGCCGAAACTGTAGTCGACGCGCAGCTCATCGGGAATTTCCCAGTCACGGGGTGAGACACCAATACGGCCGACCGTCTTGCCATTATCATCGGTAGCGACGGGAGTGATGCTTAGTTCCACCATCTGTTCACCGCGCCGCACGAGAAACTGCAGCGGCTTGCCCGCACGTGGACTGACGTAATCGATCAGCGTCTGGTTGGAGGCAATCGTGACACCATCGATACTGATGATCTGGTCACCACTCTGCAGGCCAGCACGTTCTGCGGCACTGTCGGGCAGTACCTGTACGACCCGGGGTGGAATGGTCCGGTAGCTTGGATAGGCACCGAAGGTAGCGAAGAAATCCTCACTGTCCTCGTCGGTCTGCGCCAGCGTCATGTCCACTTGCACCACGCGCTCACGCCCATCGCGCCGCACCGTGATCTCCGTGATCTGGCGTTCGAGCAAGGACGGCGCAAGGCTGTCCATGACCACCTGCCAGATGGGCGTCGGTTTGCCGTTCACGGCGACGATCTCCTCGCCTTCCTGCAGACCGGCGACGGCGGCCGGGG
>DRKU01000113.1 GCA_011051615.1 Gammaproteobacteria bacterium | reverse complement strand
TCACGAACAGGTTCTGATAGGTGGGTTCGATGGACTGGGAGACCCCGCAGATGTTGGAGATGGTGGCCGTGGGGGCGATGGCCAGGCAGTTGGCGTTGCGCATGCCCTTTTCCATCACGCGGTGGCGCAGGCCGTCCCAGTCCAGGGTGCGGGTGGTGTCCACGTCCAGGTAGCCGCCCCGTTCCTCCGCGAGCCGCTCGAGGGAATCGAGGGGCAGGATGCCCCGGCTCCACAGGGAGCCCTCGTAACTGGAATAACGGCCCCGCTCCTCGGCCAGTTGCGTGGAGGCGAGGATGGCATGGTAGGCGATGGCCTCCATGGCCCGGTCGGCGAATTCCACCGCCTCCCCCGAGGCGTAGGGCAGCTTGAGGGTGTAGAGGGCGTCCTGGAAGCCCATGATCCCCAGGCCCACGGGGCGGTGGCGCAGGTTGGCGTTGCGCGCCTGGGGGACGGCGTAGTAATTGTAGTCGATCACATTGTCCAGCATGCGCATGGCGGTGGCGATGTTGTTCCGCAGCTTTTCCTGGTCCAGGCCCTCAGCCGTGACATGGGCGGCGAGATTGATGGAGCCCAGATTGCACACCGCGATTTCGCTATGGCTGGTATGGAGCGTGATCTCCGTGCACAGATTGGAGCTGTGCACCACGCCCGCGTGCTGGTTGGTGTAACGGAGGTTGCAGGGGTCCTTAAAAGTGATCCAGGGATGGCCGGTCTCGAACAGCATGCCCAGCATCTTGCGCCACAGCTCCTCGGCCTTGACGGTCTTGTGGAGCCTGATCTCGCCGCGGGCGGCCTTTTCCTCCAGCGCCGTATAGGCGCGTTCGAATTCCTTGCCGCACAGGTCGTGCAGTTCACGGGCCTCGTCGGGGGAGAACAGGGTCCACTCGCCCTGCTCGGCGACCCGCTTCATGAACAGGTCGGGTACCCAGTTGGCGGTGTTCATGTCATGGGTGCGGCGGCGTTCGTCACCCGTGTTCTTGCGCAGTTCGAGAAACTCCTCGATATCGATGTGCCAGGTTTCCAGGTAGGCGCACACGGCCCCCTTGCGCTTGCCGCCCTGGTTGACGGCAACGGCGGTGTCGCTGGCCACCTTGAGAAAGGGCACCACCCCCTGGGACTTGCCGTTGGTGCCGCGGATGCGGGCGCCCAGGCCGCGCACCTGGGTCCAGTCGTTGCCCAGGCCGCCGGCGAACTTGGACAGCAGGGCGTTGTCGCGGATGGCGCTGTAAATGCCCTCCAGGTCGTCGGGGATGGTTGTCAGATAACAACTGGAGAGCTGCGGGCGCAGGGTACCCGAGTTAAACAGGGTGGGCGTGGAGCACATGAAGTCGAAGGACGACAGCAGGTGGTAGAACTCGATGGCGCGCGCCTCGCGGTCGATCTCGTTGATGGCCAGTCCCATGGCCACGCGCATGAAGAAGGCCTGGGGCAGCTCGAAGCGCCGCTCCTCGTGATGGATGAGATAGCGGTCGTAGAGGGTCTGCAGGCCCAGGTAGGTGAACTGCAGGTCGCGCGCCGGCTCCAGGGCGGCGGCCAGGGTCGGCAGGTCGAAGCGCGTCAGCTCGCTGTCGAGGAGGGACAGCTCCGCGCCCCGGCGGATACAGGCCTGGAAGTAGTCGCCGTATTCCCGTGCCATGTCCTGAGCCGTGATCTCCACGGGGCGGCCGGCGATGAAACCCAGGGCTTCGTGACGCAGTTTGTCCAGCAGCAGGCGGGCGGTGAGCTGGCTGTAACCGGGCTCGCGCTCGATCATCACCCGCGCGCTCATCACCAGGGCGGTGCGCAGGTCCTCCTCCCTCATGCCGTCGAACAGGTTGCGCCGCACTTCCTCGTAGAGGGCCTCCTCGTCGATGCCCTCCAGGCCGGTGGCGGCGTCGGCGAGCGTGCGGCGCAGGCGCGCCTCGTCCAGGGGCTGGGAGGAGCCGTCGTCACGGGTGATGCGCAGCGCCTCCGTCTCCCGCGGTGCTTCCTCCCGCGTGCGGGCCTCGCGTTCACGGGCGCGGTCGGCGCGGTAGAGCACGTAGGCGCGCGCCACCTTGTGTTCCCCGGCGCGCATCAGGGCCAGCTCCACCTGGTCCTGGATGTCCTCGATATGCACCGTGCGACCTTCCGGATGACGGCGGAACAGGGCGTCGCGCACCTGGCCGCCCAGTTCCGTCACGACATCGTGTATGCGGTTGGAGTCGGCCGCGTGAGGGCCCTCCACGGCCAGGAAGGCCTTGGTCATGGCGATGTGGATCTTGTCCTGATCGAAGACGGCATTGCTGCCGTCACGGCGGATGACGCGGTATTCCGCCGCCGGGCCGGCGGACGGGGTGAACACTGCGGGTGTTGCGGTAACTGCCTCGTTTTGCATCTGTCCCTTCCTCTTCCTGTCAGATTGAAAATACGAGGCTCGCGTAACAGGAGGGTGGACAGCCGAATAGGGTATGAAGAAAGACTGTCTGCACCGGCGGCCTTGACGCGAGGCTCGGGTGTAACACTCTTCGACAGGTATTCGGACTCGGGGGCACGACGGTCCGGCTCCTCGCCGGTCCATCACCTCGGGTTGCGGCTTGCCGTCACGAAGACGGTGCCCGATGGTCAGCCATCAGCAACCTTTCGTTCCCCCACACCGCTGCGCGACAGTTCCGGATTCTCACCGGATTCCCTGCTTCAGACACAATATCTAGTGTTAGTGTGAAGAGCTCGATACAAGATATAACAAGGTGGGCGTCTTTGGCAAGTCCCGTGGAAAACCTGGATATTGTGCGTTTCAGCCGCTTCCGTCCTGATGGCGCGCCAGGCGCAGGAAATCGCCGATGAAGGCGGATTCCAGGTCGGCGCGCCTCAGGGCGGCGTAGAGCGTGCCCGACAGGCCTTCCCTGCCCAGGGGACGCGTCGCCAGGCGGGCTTTTTCTCCGCGCTCGCGCAGCACCCAATCCGGCAGCACCGCCACACCCCGACGGATGGCGATGAGCTGCAGCATCATGGTGGTCAGCTCGGTCTGCCGGATGGCGCGGGGCTCGACACCGGCCGGTTGCAGGAAGCGGGTAAAGACGTCGAGGCGCTTGCGTTCGACGGGATAGGTGACCAGCGTTTGGTCGGCCAGATCTTCCGGCGTGATATAGGGTCGTTCCAGAAGGGGATGGTCCCTCGCCAGCACCAGCAGTGCCTGGTAGGAAAACAGGTGTTCGAAGGCGATGGCGGGAGAGTCCACGGGATCGGATGTGATGACCAGATCCACGTCACCGCGCAGCAGGGCGGGCAGGGGATCGAAGCTGACGCCCAGGCGGATGTCCACTTCCACCTGGGGCCAGGTCTGCCGGAAGCGTTCCAGGGTCGGCAGCAGCCACTCGAAGCAGGCATGGCACTCGATGGTGATGTAGAGGCGGCCGCTGTCGCCCCGCGCCATTTTCCGCACGGCCTCCATGGCATCGTCCACGGCGGGCAGCACCTGGTCGGCCAGTGCGAGCAGGCGCTGCCCCGCCGGGGTCAGCCCCAGCGGGCGGGTGCCGCGCAGCAGCAGGGTGGTCTCGAAATGATCCTCCAGGGTTTTGATCTGGTGAGACAGGGCCGAGGGTGTGAGATGGAGGCACCCCGCCGCCTGGGCCAGGGTGTCGCTGTCGGCCAGGGCTCGCAGGCTGCGCAAGTGCCGTATTTCCAGAACCATGATGAATTAATTTCAGTAAAACAGTGAAAAAGATGAGATTGATTCAGCTTCATTGTATCACCATACTTTGGCTCAAGCATCTTCGCGGAAAAAAGACAAGGAGAGAACATGGCGATTCATCATATTCTGGGTTTCCCCCGCATTGGCGCCCGGCGCGAGTTGAAAACGGCCCTGGAGGCCTACTGGCAAGGGAAGGCCTCCCGGGAGGCGCTGCTGGAAACCGGCGGGGAATTGCGCGCAAGACACTGGCGGCTGCAGCGGGAGAAGGGATTGGGGTTCGTCACGGTGGGCGACTTTTCCTTTTATGACCATGTGCTGGATACCAGCCTCATGCTGGGAGTCGTGCCGCCAAGATTCGCCGGCAGTGGTGCGCGGGACGAACTGGACCTGGGATTCCGCATGGCGCGCGGCTGCAGCGTGGACGGCCGGGAGGTCCATGCCTGCGAGATGACCAAGTGGTTCGACACCAATTATCATTACATCGTGCCCGAATTCCACCCGCAGCAGACATTTCACCTGTCATCCGGGAAACTGTTTCAGGAGATTGCCGAGGCCCGGCGGCAGGGGCACAGCGTCAAGCCGGTGCTGTTGGGGCCATTGTCCTATCTGTGGCTGGGAAAGAGCAAGGGAAAGAAGTTCGACCGCCTGTCCCTGCTCGGTGACTTGATCCCGGTCTATGGCCAGATCCTGGCGCGGTGCAAGGAACTCGGCGTGGAGTGGGTGCAAATGGACGAGCCCGTTTTGGTGCTGGATCTGCCCCAGGAATGGCGCAATGCCTTTGAGTACGCCTATAACCGCCTGCAAGGAAGCGGGCTGAAGTTGCTCGTCGCAAGCTATTTCGGCGCCCTGGGCGAGAATCTGCGCCTGGCCTGCCAGTTGCCAGTGGAGGGCTTGCATATCGACGCGGTCCGCGCGCCGCATCAGGTCAGGGATGTGCTCAACTGGTTGCCGGCATACAAAGTCCTCTCCGTCGGCATTATCGACGGCCGGAATGTGTGGCGCGGCGACCTGGACCAGTCCCTGAGGATTCTGGGTGAGGTACGGGAGCGCTTGGGGAGCCGGTTGTGGATCGCGCCTTCTTGTTCCTTGTTGCATGTGCCCGTGGATCTGGAACTGGAAGACGCCCTGGATGCCGAACTCAAGTCGTGGATGGCCTTCGCGGTGCAGAAACTCGACGAACTGGCCCTGTTGCGGCGCGCTCTGGAAGATCCAGAGGATGCTGGTGTGCGCGCGGAGCTGGCCGCTGCGAGGCAGTGCCGCGAAGGGCGTCTCGCTTCATCGAGAACCCGTAATCCAGCCGTGCGCGAGCGCCTCAAGGTATTGGGCGGCGAAGCCCCGGCGCGCCGCTCTCCCTTCGAACAGCGGCGCCAGGCCCAGCAGGCATGGTTGAAGCTGCCGCTTTTTCCCACCACGACTATCGGCTCCTTTCCCCAGACACGGGAGATCCGCCGCGCGCGCCGGGATTACAGGAATGGCGCCTTGGATGAAGCGGATTACCGCGCGGCCATGCGCGCGGAAATCGGCCGCGCCATCGAGGCCCAGGCGTCACTGGGGCTGGATGTGCTGGTGCATGGCGAAGCGGAGCGCAACGACATGGTGGAATATTTTGGCGAGCTGCTCGATGGTTGCGCCATCACCCGGCATGGATGGGTGCAATCCTATGGATCCCGCTGCGTCAAGCCGCCCGTCATCTTTGGAGATGTCTACCGCGGCGGGCCGATGACCGTGGAGTGGTTGCGCCATGCCCGGTCTTTGACAGACAAGCCGGTGAAGGGCATGTTGACGGGGCCGGTGACCATCCTCAACTGGTCCTTCGTGCGCGACGATCAACCACGCAAGGATACCTGCAGGCAGATCGCCCTTGCCTTGCGCGATGAAGTGCTGGACCTGGAGAACTCCGGTGTACGCATTATCCAGATCGACGAGGCCGCATTGCGGGAAGGGCTGCCGTTGCGCAAGAGCGAATGGCGGGACTATCTGGACTGGGCCGTGCAGGCCTTCCATATTGCCTCCTGTGCGGTGGCGGACAGCACCCAGATCCATACCCATATGTGCTATTCGGAGTTCAACGACATCATGACGGCCATCAGCGCCATGGACGCGGACGTGATCACCATCGAAACCTCGCGTTCGGACATGGAGCTGCTGGAATCCTTCGAGCATCACACCTACACGAACGATATCGGTCCTGGCGTCTATGACATTCATTCACCCAATATCCCGGACGTGGACAACATGATCCAGCTGATCAGGCGTGCCTGCGACTACATCGCGCCAGAACGCCTCTGGATCAATCCCGATTGCGGCCTGAAGACACGCCGCTGGCCGGAGGTGATACAGTCCCTGGAGAGAATGGTGGCCGCGGCAGCGAGATTGCGCGAGGAATTTCAGGATGTCGGGCGGGGCATGGAGTCAGCCTGACAGAGGGCGGTTTATGGAGGAGTGCGTTCCACGCTGCTCCGCCTCCATGCCAGCAGGGTTGCCAGGGATAGAAACATCAAGACACCCAGTCCGCCTCCGCTGGAGCCGTCGTCGTGGCCGTCGTGATGGCCATGGTCGTCACGGTCGGGGCCGGCGGCGAAGCTGATGGACTTGACGGTGGTGGTCACGCTGGCGGTGTTGTTGCTGAGATCGCTGTCGCTCATCCTGGCGCCGACGCTGACATTGTTGACCAGTTGCCCGGCCCCGTGGGGAGAGATGGTGAAGGTGATGCGCGCGCTGCCTCCGTTGGCGGACAGTCTGCCCAGGTTGCAGCGGATTTTCGCCGCCGGGTTGCCGCACGTGCCCTGGGAGGGCGACGCGGTAACGGCGGCCGTGTCCTTGATGGATTCGTAATCCAGGTATACGCCCTCGGCCGGGACGGAGCCGATGTTGACGACCAGCGCCTGGTAGGTGACCTGTTCCCCCTGGGTAATGGTTGCCGGCGATCCGGTGAGATCCACCGCCAGGTCGCCGTCGCCATCGGAGATGATGGCCACGTAGCTGTCGACTCCAGCGACCGTATTGCCCGGGATCTCGTTACCGTGGCTGTCCTGGCTGGCCGTCGAGGTGACCGGCATGTCCACGGAAATGGTATAGCCGGTCATGTAGGCCCTGCCATTTCCATCCACGTCCACGGCCGTGCCATAGTCGTTATGCTGTCCGCCGAAGGCGCTGGAGTAGCGCAGCGAGGAGGCGTCGGCGCTGAGTTTGGCGAGCCAGGCGTCGGCGTTGTAGACGATGACCGTGTTGTCCTGGCGCTGGGGCGGCGGGTTCTGGAAGGGCTTCAGTACCGGGAAGTCCCGCGAGAAGGTGCTGCCCAGCAGGTAGATGTCGCCGTTGCCGTCGACGGCCAGGTCGGTTGCTGTATCCCCGTGGGTGCCGCCGATGTAGGTGAAGAAGTCCAGCGAGGTTCCGGAGGCGTTGAGGCGG
Source organism: Gammaproteobacteria bacterium (assembly GCA_011051615.1). GTDB lineage: Bacteria > Pseudomonadota > Gammaproteobacteria > CAMYNG01 > CAMYNG01 > HyVt-448. The sequence goes on along the minus strand of DRKU01000113.1, from coordinate 1,018 downwards.
GCCAGGAATCCATCATAGCTGCCCGCGATGGTATCCTGATAGGCGTTGGTCGAAGAGGCGGGCGGGAACTTGGCGGAGCGGGTTTCGCCCGCCACATAGGCGTTGCCCGCGCCATCGACGTGAATGGCGTTGGCGTAGTCGTAACGTTCGCCGCCCAGAAACGTGGAGTACAGTAGGGTGGCGCCGCTGTTGTCGAGCTTGGTAACGAAACCGTCGAAGGTGTAGATGGTTTCAAAGTTACCATCGTTGTCGTCGTCTACCAGGCCATCGCAGGCACCGCTTTCTCCGCACAGGGTGTCGAGGGCTCCCATGGTGACCGGAAAGTCCGCGGAGGCCGTATAACCGGTGAGGTACGCGTTGCCACTGCCATCCACGTCGATGCCCATGCCGATATCGGTGCCGATGCCGCCGATATAGGTGGCGTAGGCCAGGGTGGCGCCAGAGGGATCGAGCTTGGCGGCAAACACGTCTTCCTCTCCGGCGTAGGAGCCTGTAGCGAGGGGGAAGTCCGCTGAGGCGGTGTTCCCCGTCACATAGGCGGCGCCGGCGCCGTCGAGGGCAATGCCTCCGGAATAATCGTCGGCGCCGCCGCCCAGGTAGGTGGAATACACCAGGCCGCTGCCGCTGGCATTGAGTTTGACCACGGTGGTTTCCACTCCCTCGTCGCAGAAGCCGTCGGCCGGACTGGTATCGGTGCAGGCGGGATCGAAGGCCCCGGGCGTGGTGGGGAAATCGGTGGAGAGCGTATAACCCGAGAGGTGGACCTCTCCCGCATTGTTGACCGCGATGCCCGTCGCCACGTCGCTCTGGCTGCCGCCCAGGTAGGTGGTGTAGACGGGGATGCCGTCGGGTCCCATCTTGGTGACGAAGAAGTCGCTGTTGAGCACGGTGGTGCCGCCGCTGACCGCCGCATCACAGTTGCCGTCGCTGCCGCAGGTGCCGTCCAGCGGGCTGGTGAGGGGCAGGTCGGGCGAGCTGGTGGAGCCCGCGATATAGAGATTGCCGGCGTTGTCCGCGG
>DRKU01000112.1 GCA_011051615.1 Gammaproteobacteria bacterium | reverse complement strand
GACAAACCGGGTTTGTCCGCCCCCGCCTGCGTAACCGCTGAGACGAAACGAGCCCGGCATGAGCCGATATTTTCCGACCATCAGCCTGCTGCTGTTGAGCTGCCTGTTTGCACTCGAGGGCTTCGCGGGCGAGCGTATCTACCAGGCGCCGCAGGCCTTCGTGGCGGAGGTCTTTGCGGATACGCCACCGGCGCCACGCTCCCTGTGGATCACCGGCGAGCGACGCAAGCAGGTCGAGGCCATCCTTGGTCGCCGTCCGCGTGGCCTGCGGGTGCGCTACTGGCAACACGCGGACACGACGCGGAACCTGCACCGCAGTGCGTGGATCCTCGAGGCGATCGGCAAGGAAAAGCCCATTACCGTGGGTGTGGTGGTGCGCGATGGCCGTATCGAACAGATCAAGGTACTGGTGTTCCGTGAGAGTCGTGGCCAGGAAGTGCAGCGCCCTGCCTTCACCGCCCAGTTCCGCGATGCGCAACTGGATGAAAACCGGCAACTGGATCGTTCCATTGACGGTATTACCGGCGCCACCCTGTCGGTACGCGCGCTGAAGAAACTGGCGCGCCTGGCCCTGTTCTACGCGGGGCAGGTGGCGCAACAGGAGCGGAGTGGCCATGACGCACCGTAAGCGCCATCGCCGCATCAAGCTGCGCTCGCTGTACAATTGGCACCGTTATATCGGCCTGCTCACGGCGCTGTTCGTCCTGTTACTGTCCGTCACCGGCATGATGCTCAACCACACCGAATCGCTGCGCCTCGACGAGAAACGGGTACAGTCCGACTGGCTGCTGGACTGGTATGGCATCGAATCTCCGCGTCAGCTACGCAGCTTCCGCGCCGGTGAAGTGTGGATCACCCAGGCAGAGGAACACCTCTTCATCGGCAGCCAGGCGACCGACAGCCGCATGCCGGGTCACCTCGCCGGTGCGCTCGCCAGCACCGACCTGCTCGTCATCGCCACGGAGAATGACATTCTGCTGTACACCCATGATGGCGAGTTCATCGAGCATCTCACCGGGACCCATGGCGTGCCCGCGGGCATCACTCGCCTTGGTTCGACAGGGGACGGCCTGCTCTGTGTACGCACGGCGCAGGGCAGCTATATCACCGACAGCGACTTCAACCAGTGGCGCCGTAACGACTGCAATGGTGTGCGCTGGACTTCCCCGGCGCCCGCACCCGAACTGCTGGCCGCGTCTATTCGCCACCGCTATCGCAGCAGCCAGGTCAACTGGGAACGCGTCACGCTGGACCTGCACAGTGGTCGCCTGTTCGGCGAGGGGGGTGTCCTGCTCATGGATGCCGCCGCCCTCCTGTTTGCCTTTCTCGCCGTCAGCGGCATCCTGCTGTGGGGCATTCGCCTGCTCAAGCAGCGTCAACATCGCCGCTACCGACACGGACGGCATTGAGTGCAGCGACATGGCCATGTCCCTGACGATGCTCGAACCGTTCCAGCGTGAACTGCTGGCTGCCACACCAGCGTGGGCACGCTGGCTGGCGCAGGACGCCGACGGCAGCTGGTGGTGCTACGAGCACGAACCCAATCTGGCCTGTATCAACTGGTACGAAAATGAAGTTGGTCACAGCCTGCGCATCCGCAAGGACAGCCCCAACCCGCGCTGGCGTGAGACACTTTTCGCCGTTCCTGTTGTCTGAGGCCTGAACACGCGTAACAATGCCGGCCTGGCGCCGGCGATGCCGTCGCACAACGAACCATGACCCTACAGCCGAATGCCGGCCCGAGGCCCTGATCGCCATGGACATCATGCGCAAGAACGTTCTGCTGTTGTCCATCAGCCAGGCCCTCCTGGTGACCTCCAATTCCCTGCTCATCGCCTCCTCGGCGCTGGTGGGCCGACAACTGGCGCCTTACGCGGAACTGGCCACCCTGCCCATTGCCGTGCAGTTCGGCCTCACCATGCTGTTTTCCTTTCCCGCATCGTTGATCATGAAACGCTATGGGCGTCGCCGTGGTTTCATTACCGGCGGCATGGCAGGCCTCGTCGGTGCGGCCACCTGCAGCTATGCCATTCTGTTCGGTAACTTTACCTTCTTCGTCATCGGTACCGGCCTCATCGGTATCGCCAACGGTTTCGCGATTTTCTATCGCTTTGCCGCGCTGGATACCGCCACGACTGGCTACCAGAGCCGCGCCATTGCCTACGTGCTGGCCGGCGGTGTTATTGCGGCCTTCGCCGGCCCTAACCTGGCACGTTTCACCCAGCTGGCCATCGAAAGTACACCCTTTGCCGCCAGTTACCTGTCGCTGATCGGCGTTTTCGCGGTATCCATCCTGGTACTTTCCCTGCTCGAGATCCCGCCCGTGCGCGAACAGATGTACTCCCAGCCAGTACGTCCCCTGTTCGTTATCTTTCGCCAGCCGCTGTTTATCATTGCGCTGTTGTGCGGCATGCTGGGCTACGGGGTGATGTCCCTGATCATGAATGCCACGCCGCTGGCCATGCGGGCCGCCGCGTTTACCTTTGCCGACACGACCTGGGTAATTCAGTGGCATGTCGTCGGTATGTTCGCACCGTCATTCGTTACCGGCAGTCTCATCGACCGCTACGGCTTGCGCAACGTGCTGCTCACCGGTGCACTGCTCAACGCGCTGGCCATCGGTATCAATCTTTCCGGTCAGGAACACAATCATTTCTGGCTGGCCCTGTTGAGCCTTGGCGTAGGCTGGAACTTCCTTTTCATCGGCGCCACGCGCCTGCTGGCGGAGACCTATAACGAAGCGGAAAAGGCGCGCGCCCAGGGACTCAATGACCTGCTGGTGTTCAGTGTTGTCAGCCTGACCGCCCTGGCCGCTGCCCCGCTGCACAGCCACTGGGGCTGGCAGGCCGTCAACCAGCTGGCGACGCTGCCGCTGGCGATCATCTTCATCGCCGTGGCGGCACTCTACCTGTGGTCATTCAAACCCGTCGCCACGCCGGCAACAGAAAATGAAATCCCATAGGAGTGGGATGCTGGCGAACACGCCGAGCCAGGCCAGTGAGAAGAAAGGCAAGAAGAGATCAGATGTGTAATTTGAGAGTAACGAACAGCCGCTCGTCGATGCGGTTGCCGTAGGAGAGACCGTCGTAATCGGCACCCAGGTTCTGGCCAGTGAAAATCAGCTCGGCGCGATAGCTGTCGAGACGAAACCGGTAGGCCATGCGCACGTCCAGCTTGTTGATCTGATCGATGATGCCGTCCCGCCCCAGCTGGCGCGCATCGTCGATGAGGTAATAGCCAGCACTGACGGTAAATTTTTCACCCAGCGGATAGATGGCAAGCAGGCTGAGCAGGTTCTCAGGTGTGGAATTTCCGAATTCACGCCGCACTGCATCATTGCCTTCATCCAGCTCGGCATTACTGTAATTGAGAATCAGGCGTGCGCGATTCTCGAAACGATAGCTCAGCGATACCTCCAGGCTGTGCAGGGTTGCATCCCCCAGGTTGGCAATGTAACTGGAGCCTGGAACCAGATCGGGGAACGTGGGATCGGGCTCGACACCGAGAAGCCCCCTGAGATCGTAGCGTGTGAAACTGAGGTCATAACTCAGCCTGCTCCCCAGTGCCTGGCCGACAAGACCGATACCCGCGGCAAACAGTTTTTCAGACTGTACATCCACGCGTTTGTAGATGAACTGTTCGGTACCAAAACCGGGCAGCAGCAACTTCCAGTCCGGATACTGTTCCAGCGCCACCGGTGTACGTGTGGCCGTAGTGATCATCAGGCGCAGAGTCGTGTCCGGTTGCAAGTGGTAGTTCCAGGACAGCAGTGCCGAGAGTTCATCATTGGTGACGATGTCATTGTCTTCATACATCAGCCCACCATTGATCAACCCCTGCTCCTGCAGGTCCCAGGAAAAGTTTACGAAGGCGCGCTGAGTCTCGATGCGGATGGGTGAATTGAGCACGTAGCGGGTAGCGGTAACCTCGTCGCGACGCAGGCTGCCGCCCCAGGCGAGGTTGAAGCGGCTCATGGGGGTCAGGGTGTGCTGGAACTCCACGTCGAAACGCTCGGCGCGGTAGTTCTGATCATAGGGTACCTGGATGTTGAACGGCGCACCGATATTGAGAACCATTTCCTCAATATGGTCATCGACGTTGTGATAGGCCTGCAGGTAGATCTCCTGGTTGTCATTGATGACACGCTGCCATTTGAGCAACTGGTAGCTGCTCTGCAGCTTGCGCATGTGCTCTGGCGTCGCAGCATCCAGAGGTTCATCCTGTTCATACTGGCCATCGCTGTACCCCATATCCAGGGTCAGGAGATCATTCCCGTTGGGACGGTAATCGAGGCGGCCATTGAGAAAATAGATGTCCTTGCCGTCGAGGCGGTCTGGAAAACCGCTGTTCTCCTGCGTCCAGGCGGAAAACCGGTATTCCACCGCACCTTCGCTGCCACCGGTGCGCAGGCTGTATTCGCGCATGCTGTCGGTGCCGAGACTGATACGCCCGTCCCAGCCAGTTTCCAGGCCAGGCTCACGGGTAATGATATTGATCACGCCAAGGAAGGAGTTGGAACCGTAACTGGCGGCATTGGGCCCACGGATGACCTCGATACGTTCGACGTCGTCGATGTTCACTGGCAACATGGACCATACCGGGCCACCCAGTGTCGGAGTATAGACAGAACGCCCATCCACCAGCACCTGCATGCGACGGGAAAGAAACTCTTCCAGCACCAGGTAGCCGACGATGGGAGAGTGGGCACGATCGAAGCCCACGATCATGCCGGGCACCAGGCGTAGCAACTCGGCGATTTCGGTAAAACCCGAAGCCTCGATCATCTCCCGATCGATCAGGGTCACCGCCACCGGCGCATCTTCCCGGCTCTGTGGCAGACGCGAGGCCGTCAACAGGACCGGCAGGTCTCCGTAGAAAGCCTCTTCCGGCAACAGGGCCTCACCCGGCGCGGTGGCCGACGCGATCCCCGGTGCTGTCCCCGACAGCAGCATCAGGGCGGCCAGCCGGCTCAGTTTTTTCAGGCGTTCAGACAAGATAACTTCTTTACTCTTTTTTCTATAGACTTCGGTTCCGCATATCAATCTTACCCTGAGCCGCGCCGTCAGGCACCTGCCATATGACGCGAATGGCGACGGGCTGTCGGTTTTCCCTCCTCAACGGTCGGCGACGGCCGCTTTTTTCCACTACCGCGGTAAATTCGTCACAGAAAAGAGCCCCGGCGATGCGATTTTTCCCGGATTTGTGTCAACCTCTGGCGCGCACGGACGTTACCCATACGTGAGGCCACGCCCGGCACACCCCCACCCCAGGCATCGACCACGTCGGTGCGTTGATACCCGACGCTGACCATCGGGTACCGGGTCGGCAACAAGAATATCAACCTCAGGCAACGTGGAGACAATAACCGTGAAGACTGTAAACCCTGCCCGTGGGAAAGGCCCGCACACACCCTTTTTCCTGCCGCTCGTGACCCTGCTTCTGACCGGCCTGTGCCTGCCGGTGAGCTCGCCGGCGGCCCAGTTCGACCTGTGGCTGGAAGCCAGCCAGGATGATCTGGGCATCGACGACTACTACGGGGAACTGGGCATCACCCTCGACAACGGTGTCGTCCTGCAACTGGGGGCCGGCAGCACGGACTACAACGACAACGGCACCAGCGTCACCCCGGGCACGACGGTAATCGGCATCTCCGCCCCGCTGGATCAGAGCTTCGTTCCCGCCCTGCGGCTGGAGACCTGGGAGGCCGAGGGCGTGATGAAGACCGCCACCCTGCGCGTCGACCTGAGCCTGAACCTGGACAACTGGACCTTGCGTGCCACTCCCCTGTTCAAGAACATCGAACTCGCTGTGTACCCCCTCATTGGCCCACCACGCACGGTGGACACCGAGGGTCAGGGTCTGGAGGCCGCCGTCACCTGGTATGGCCTGGAAGACTGGTCGTTCGGGGCAAGTGCCGGTGGCTACAGCTACGAAAAGGATCTGACCCTGCTCAATACGCGCCTGGCGGCACGTGTCTTCAGCGAGCAGGCACTGACCTCGTCCAGCGCGTTGCTGGACAGCTGGTGGAACCTGTCTCTCGACCGCTATACCTCGTGGGGATCACTGGGCGCCAGCTATGGCGTCACCACCTCGGCCGTCACCCTGACCGATGCCGACAACCTGGCCGTCAACGTGAACTGGGACCTGACCCCGACGCTGGCGCTCTACGTGGAACTGGGTGAAACCCGTCCGGAGGGCGGTGGCAGCAACGCTTATACGCGCGCGGCACTCAACGTCCGCTGGTAGACACACCCCCCGCCCGCCGCAGGGACGCGGCTCATTCACAACCTCGCTCACGCCGATCATAGACCGCCATGATGGCACGCAGCTCGCGCAGCACCTCGCGCTGTTGCGCGGGGCTCAGGCGCCTGACCTCGTCGGGGGCCTGCCCGTGACTGAGGTGCTGGATGGCCTTGCGAACCGTATTACAGCCCTGCTTGCAAAGCTGCTCGACACAGTGATTGATATGGGGGTCGTGCATGGGTCACATTTTACCCCAAAGCCGTCCCGGCTGCGCCCCCTGCGAATCCCGGCATGTCCACTTAGTGCTTTTGCCCAAACTCCCCAGCCACTACAATCGTGACACGGCCGTCGGCCGCAACAACAAGAACACAGCGATTCCGTCCCGGGGGACACACGACCATGAACGCACGCGAAGACCTGGTACGCCACTACCAGTGGTTGCGACGGTACGGCCTCAACGACTCCCACAGCGGCAACGCCTCCCTGCGTGAAGGTGAGCTGGTGTGGGTCACGCCCACGGGGGCCGCGGCGGATACTCTCCAGGCCAGCGAACTGGTGCGTTGCGACCTGCACGGCCATATCGGTGGTGGCGCCTCGCTGGACGCCCCGCTACATGTCATGGTCTACCAGAAGAACCCCGATGCCCGCGCCGTGCTTCACAGTCACTGCCCCTACACGGTAGCCCTGACCATGAATGGCGAAGACTTCGTCCCCGAGGACTTCGAGGGCCATTACTACTTCCCGCAGGTACCGGTGATCACCATCGCCCATCAGGAATACCTGCGTGAAGCCCCGCTGAAAGTCGCCGAACTGCTGGCCGACTACCGCGTGGTGGTGGTCCGTGGTCACGGCGTCTACGCCCAGGCCGAGAGCATCGACCTGGCCTACAAGTGGAGCTGCTCCGTGGAACAGTCGGCGAAAACCGCCTGGCTGGCGCGCCTTGCGCACCCGCAGGGACACGGGTACTCGCCGGCGGGTACGTGACGGCGTAGCCGGCGCGCCGGGGCCTAAACTTCGATCATATCGAAGTCACCCTTCCCGGCACCGCATTCGGGGCATTTCCAGTTTTCGGGGATGTCCTCCCAGCGGGTGCCGGGTGCGATGCCTTCATCGGGCAGGCCTTTTTCTTCGTCGTAGATGAAACCGCAGACCACACACATATATGTCCTGTACGCCATGACTTCTCCTGCACGCCCACCACAGCCGGGGCGAAGTGTTAACCCTGTCCGGCGGCGATTGTCGCAGTTTTTTCCATGCGTATACAAGCAGGGCGGCTTACCGGCTTGAGGTGATGTTAAACTTCAGGTAACGGAACCTGAATCTGGCCCGATGACCCATGGAAAAAGACTCCACCATACCTGCGGTGCTCGCTTTTGCCGGCCTCGATCCCAGCGGCGGTGCCGGGCTGGTGGCCGATGTCGAGGCCATTGCCAGCATGGGGTGCCACCTGTGCCCGGTGGTCACGGCGCTGACGGTGCAGGACAGCCACCGTGTCTATCGCTTCGAGTGTGTCGACAGCCTGCTGCTGGTGGAACAGGCACGCACGATCCTCGCCGACATGCCCATCCGCGCCATCAAGATCGGCATGATAGGTGATGTCGCCACCGCCGAAGTGCTGCATTCCCTGCTCGGCGATCACCTGGATTTGCCGGTGGTCTACGACCCGGTACTGGCCGGTGGCGGTGGCGGCGCGCTGTCCACGCCGGAATTGCTGGATGCAGTGCGCAGCCTGATCCTGCCGTTGACCACCATCCTCACGCCCAACAGCGAGGAGGCCCGCGCACTGGCGCCGGAGGCCGATTCCCTCGACGCCTGCGCCGAGGAACTGCAATCGCTGGGCTGCGAATATGTCCTCATCACCGGCGGCCACGAAGCCACCCCCGAGGTACACAACACCCTCTACGGTAATCACCGGCGGCTGGAGGAATGGACCTGGCAACGCCTGCCCGACCAGTTCCACGGTTCCGGCTGCACCCTGGCGGCCGCCATCGCCGGGCTGCTGGCCCACGGTCTGGAACCGTTCACCGCCCTGCACGAGGCCCAGGAATATACCTGGGAAAGCCTGCAGCACGGTTATACCGCCGGCGCCGGTCAGCGCCTGCCCAATCGGCTGTTCTGGGCCCGGGGCGATGACTGAACGCCACGCCCTTCTGCACGGACTCTATGCCATCACCCCCGATACCACCGCCGATCTGGATGACCGGGTGGCCGCGGCGCTGACGGGCGGCGCGCGTGTGATCCAGTACCGCAACAAGTGTGCCGATGCCGACCACCGTCTTGCCCAGGCGCAGCGTCTCGCCGCGCTGTGCCACGCCCATGATGCACTGCTGCTGATCAACGACGACGTGGCGCTGGCGGCGGCCAGCGGCGCCCACGGCGTTCATCTGGGTCAGGGCGACATGCCACTGGCCGCCGCACGTCGCGAACTCGGTGCCGGCGCCATCATCGGTATCACCTGTCACGCCAGCATCGAGCTGGCGCGCGCGGCCGAGGCCGGCGGTGCCGACTACGTGGCCTTTGGGCGCTTCTTCGCCTCGCGCAGCAAACCTACGGCGCCACCGGCGCCGCTGTCGCTGGTGCAGGAGGCCCGCCGCGCGTTGGGCCTGCCGCTGGTTGCCATCGGCGGCATTACCCCGGAAAATGGCGCGCAACTGATCCGCGCCGGCGCGCACATGCTGGCGGCCATCGACGGCGTCTTCGCCGCGGCCGACATTGCGCGCACGGTACGCGACTGGCAGGCACTGTTCGCCGCCGGTGAGACTGACGTCGAAAACCCTGACCCCAAGGAGACCCCATGAGCCGATCCCACGAGCTGTTTGTCGCCGCCCAGCAACACATCCCCGGTGGTGTCAATTCCCCGGTACGCGCCTTCAATGGCGTTGGTGGTGATCCGGTCTTCTTCAGGCGCGCCGAGGGGGCGTACCTGTTCGACGAGGACGGCAACAGATACATCGACTACGTGGCCTCATGGGGACCGATGATCGTCGGCCACAGCCATCCAGACGTGGTGCGCGCGGTGCAGGAAACCGCCGCCCGCGGCCTGAGCTTCGGCGCACCCACGGCGCTGGAAGTCGAGATGGCCGATCGCGTATGCGAGATCATGCCGACGCTGGAGATGGTACGCATGGTCAACTCCGGCACCGAGGCCACCATGAGCGCCATCCGCCTGGCGCGCGGTTTTACCGACCGCGACAAGCTGGTCAAGTTCGAGGGCTGTTACCACGGCCACGCCGACTCGCTGCTGGTCAAGGCCGGCTCGGGCGCGCTGACCCTGGGCGTGCCCACCTCGCCGGGCGTGCCCGCCGACCTGGCGCAACACACCATGACCCTCGGCTACAACGATATCGATCAGGTGCGCGCGGCCTTTGCCGAGGCCGGTGACGACATCGCCTGCATCATCGTCGAGCCAGTGGCCGGCAACATGAACTGCGTCCCCCCGGTGGCGGGGTTTCTCGAAGGTCTGCGCGAAGTATGCGACGAGTACGGCAGCGTGCTCATCTTCGACGAGGTCATGACGGGCTTCCGCGTCGCCCTCGGCGGCGCGCAGGCAGTCTATGGTGTGAAGCCCGATCTCACCACGCTGGGCAAGGTCATCGGTGGCGGCATGCCGGTGGGCGCCTTCGGTGGCCGCCGCGACATCATGGAACACATCGCGCCGCTCGGTCCGGTCTACCAGGCCGGCACCCTGTCGGGCAATCCCGTCGCCATGGCCGCGGGCCTGGCCAACCTGGATCTGATCAGCCGGCCCGGTTTCTACGACGAACTCGCGTGCATGACCACGCGCCTTACCGAGGGTCTGCGCGAGCGCGCCCGTGCCGCCGGTGTGCCGCTGACCACCAACCAGGTGGGCGGCATGTTCGGTGTCTTCTTCAGTGACGAGGAGCAGGTGAGCAACTTCGCTCAGGTGAGCGCCTGCGACGTGGCGCGTTTCCAGAAATTCTTCCACCTCATGCTCGAGGCCGGCGTCTACCTGGCGCCGTCGGCCTACGAGGCGGGTTTCGTCTCCGCCGCACACCGCGAGGCCGATATCGACGCCACCCTCGATGCCGCCGAGGCCGCCTTCGCACAATTGACATAGAGTCGCACGCGCGAGTCCCGCTATACTGCCCCCATGAACGAGGGCAGTTTCCACCAGGCACTGGCATGGATCGCGGCGCATCCGGCCTGGACCGGCCTGTTCGTGTTTGTCGTCGCCTTTCTCGAATCGCTGGCGGTGGTGGGCGTACTGGTGCCCGGCGCCCTGTTGATGGTGGCCTTCGGTGCCGCCATTACCCTCGACTACATGGCCTTCTGGCCAACAGTGGCCTGGGCGGTGGCCGGCGCCATTGCCGGCGACCTGCTCAGCTTCTGGCTCGGTTATCGCTTCAAGGATCGCCTCACCCGCTGCTGGCCGCTGTCGCGCCATCCCGAACTGCTGCAACGCGGTATTGCCTTCTTCGAAAAACACGGTGGCAAGAGTGTCGCCCTGGGGCGCTTCATCGGTCCTCTGCGCGCCATCATTCCTACTGTCGCCGGCATGCTACACATGCCCACGCATCGCTTTCTGATCGCCAATGTCATCTCGGCACTGGCCTGGGCACCCGTGTACCTGGCGCCGGGCATCATCCTCGGCGTCTCACTGGAACTGGCCTCGGAAGTGGCGGGACGCCTGGCAGTGCTGTTCCTCGGGACCGTGCTGGCGCTGTATGTGCTCATCGTCCTGTTGCGTTTCACGTACCGCCGCACCCTGCTACAGCTCGATCAACTGGTATCGCGACTGCTCACCTGGGCCAACCGCCATCCGCTGGCAGGTCGTCTGCCCGTGGCGGTGATCGATCCCGACCACCCGGAGACCCGCGCCCTGTCACTGCTGGCCCTGCTACTGCTGCTGGCCATGCTGGCCTTCGTGTTGCTCATGCAGCACCTGTGGGGCGATCCGGGGCCGGGCTCACTGAGCCAGTTGCTGGCCTCGTCACTGGAGGCCTTGCACAACCCGGTGGCCGATGCGGTGGCAGGCTTCTTCGCACGGCTGTCCGAACCCCTGGTGGTCAGTTTGTTCGTCATTGGCCTGTGTGGCTGGTTTGCCGCCCATCAACGCTGGAAGGCCGTGGCCCACCTGGTGGCTTCACTGCTCCTGCCGCTACTGACCCTTGGTATCCTGCATGGCCTGTTCAACCTGTCGACGCTCAGTCCCGCCGGTGCCGAGACCTTCCCCATCAGCACCGTGAGCATCGCCGTAAGTGTGTACGGTTTTGCCGCCATCGTACTGGGTGGCGAACTGAAGCCACGCTGGCGCCTGAGCGTGTATTCCGGAATGCTGGGGCTGGTGGCGAGCATGGTACTGGCACGTCTCTACCTGGGGCACGACTGGCTGGCCTACACGCTGAGCGCCCTGTTGCTCAGTGCCGTGTGGTTCGCCCTGTTGGGCATCGGTTACCGCCGCCATACCCGACACGTCCCCCACCGGCCGCGCCATGTACCGGCGGCACTGTTCTTTCTCATCCTCGCCACGCTGGTGACACAACCCTTCCTGCCGAAACGTGTACAGGCCCGCAGCCTGCCGCCAGTGACGGTCTTCGACATCGACCAGTGGCACACGCAGGGCTGGCGGCAACTGCCACAACGCCGCGATGACTTCCGGCATCGCAACGAGCACCCCTTCAACCTGCAATGGGCCGCCGATGCGGCGAGCCTGCGCCGTATCCTCGCGCAGGCGGGCTGGTTGCCGGCCCCACCGAGTGAGGCACGCCGCCTGTTGCAATGGCTCAACCCGCGGGCCGACAGCACGGCCCTGCCCGTGTTGCCCCACGTGCATGCCGGACGATACGAGGACCTGCGCCTGGTGCGGCCAAGTCAAACGGGTGAACTGGATGTCATTCGCCTGTGGCGCTCCCGTTTCGCTGTCGCGGCCAAAGACGGGCCACAGCCGCTGTGGTTTGGCAGTGTTTCGACGCTGACACGCAACCGCGTCGCGGGCATCAATCTGTTGCGCACCAGGAGCGATTTTTCGCCGGCGCTGGCACGTCTGCGAACCGTCCTGCGCGAGCGGATACCAACGGGGGAATTGCCCATGCTGACGGTAACGCCGCAACTGGTGTTGCTTGGCCCGCCGGGAAAACCGTGATGGAAAATGGCGATCGGTCCCTTAGCCCATCTCCAGTTCATGCAGGGATTCGTTGAGCACCGCCAGGCGTTGCAGGGGATTGTCCAGCTCCAGCAATGACTGCTTGCGACGCAGGTCCAGCGGCAACAGTTCGGTGAGGCGCGCACCGACCCAGCAGGCATCCTGCAGACGCTTCTTCATGGTGGTAAACGGCGGGTCCAGTTGACCGATGATGCGTTCGAGCAATTCCGCCAGCGGGATGAATTCTTCCGGCAGGCTCTGCGCCGGCTCATTGGGCAGCATCTCCACTTCGCCCACCAGCCAGTGACGGTCACAGACTTCCTGACGCAACACGCGGAAACGCTGGTCGCCGGTCATGGTCACACCCAGCAGACCGTCGCTGCGCCGGTTCCAGTAGCTGATGTGACACAGGGTCCCCACCTGGTGGGTCTGTGTGGTGGGACCGGTTTCGCTGCCTTCCTCGATGAGGATGATGCCAATGCCAGTGTCATGGCGCAGGCAGTCGCTGACCATGTCCAGGTAGCGCGGTTCGAAGATCCGCAACGGCAGCGGCCCTTCCGGAAACAACACGGTATTGAGGGGAAAGAGCGGGATGGTCCGGGTGGCTTTCGCTGTATCCGACACGTTGTTTCCAGGCTGTCCAGTCAGTGGGGGGCTCAACAGGCTCAGCGCAACCTTATGGGATCGAAGGTGGCGGGCGGCATGTCCATGTTCCTGCCTAATATTTAGCCGCTTGGGGCGTGGAATGCAAACCGACCAGCCGTTTAAACAGTGTCCCCCGACGGCTCTCCCCAGCGCGGTAACAGCGTATGCATCACGCCCAGCTGGTCGAGCACACGCGCGACGACGAAATCGACCAGATCGCCGATCCCTTCGGGCTGAAAATAGAAACCGGGATTGGCCGGCAGGATCACGACACCGAGGCGCGCCAATTTGAGCATGTTTTCCAGATGAATGGCCGACAGGGGCGTCTCGCGCACCACCAGCACCAGTTTACCCTGCTCCTTGATGATCACGTCGGCAGCGCGCTCCATGAGATTGTCACTGGCACCCGTGGCGATGGCCGACAGGGTGCCGGTGGTACAGGGACACACCACCATGTGACGAATACCGGCGGTGCCGCTGGCGGCCGGTGCCTCCCACTGCTCGCGGCCGAAGACGCGCAGCACACCCGCGGCACCGGCAAAGCGTTCGCGCAACATGGCCTCGGCCTCGGCCGGCCGGGCCGGCAGTTCCAGATCGGTCTCCATGGCCAGCACCACCTGGGCGGCACGCGAGACCAGCAGGTGCACTTCGTGACCGGCCTTCAGCAGGCACTCCAGCAGGCGCAGGCCATAGGGCATGCCCGAGGCGCCGGTCCAGGCCAGCACGACGGGTGCGGTATTGTCAGTCATGCTTCACTCCTTCCGCGACCGCCAGGCGTTCCAGCAGGCGCACATGAATGTTGTCGAAACCACCATTGCTCATGATGACGATATGGTCGCCGGTGCGCGCCTGCCGTGCCACCTCTTCGATGAGCTCGGCAACGCTGTCCCGCACGCTGGCCGCGCTGCCGAAGACTGCCTCGGCATCCCAGTCGATGTCGGCCGGACTGTAAATATAGACGGCATCGGCGGCCGCCAGCGAGGCGGGCAGGCTGTCGCGGTGAATACCGAGACGCATGGTATTGGAACGCGGCTCCAGCACGGCGAGGATACGCTGACCGCCCACCTGCCGGCGCAGCCCCGCCAGGGTCGTGGCAATGGCGGTGGGATGATGGGCGAAATCGTCGTAGACGCGAATTCCCGCCACCTCGCCACGCAGTTCCATGCGCCGCCGCACGCCCTGGAAGCTTCCGAGGGCCTCCGCGGCCACCGCCACCGGCACACCGGCATGGCGCGCCGCGGCAATGGCGGCAAGGCCGTTGAGGGCATTGTGTCGACCCAGTTGCGACCAGCGAACCGTCAGCCATTGACCGCCGGGCGGACACAGGCCAAAGCCGCCGTCTTCCTCGCGCCATTGCCACTGGCTGGTGTGCGTCTCATCAGCGTGGTCTGCACTCGCAAGAGTCTCACGCGGCGTCCAGCACCCCATGTCGATGACGGTCTGCAGGGCCGCGTCGTCGTAAGGATGGATGATCAGGCCATTGGCGGGTACGGTACGCACCAGGTGATGAAACTGGGTCTGAATGGCGGCCAGGTCGGCAAAGATGTCGGCATGGTCGAACTCGAGATTGTTGAGCACCAGTGTGCGCGGACGGTAGTGTACGAACTTGGAACGCTTGTCGAAAAAGGCGGTGTCGTACTCATCGGCCTCGATGACGAAAAAGGGTGCCTCACCCAGGCGCGCGGAGACACCAAAGTCCTGTGGCACGCCACCGATGAGAAAACCCGGCGCCAGACCGGCATAGTCAAGGATCCAGGCCAGCATACTGGCGGTGGTGGTCTTGCCATGGGTGCCAGCAACCGCCAGCACCCAGCGATCCACCAGCAACTGATCACACAGCCACTGTGGCCCAGAGGTGTAGGGCAGACCGCGTTCGAGCACATACTCCACCGCCGGGTTGCCACGCGAGAGGGCATTGCCGATAACCACCATGTCCGGTGCGCTATCGAACTGTGCCGGGTCCCAGCCTTCATGGATGGGGATGCCCTGTTCGTCGAGCAGGGTGCTCATGGGCGGATAGACATTGGCATCGGCACCGGTAACACGATGCCCGAGGGAACGCGCCAGCAGCGCCAGGCCACCCATGAAGGTACCGCAGATACCGAGGATATGAATATGCATCAGCTGGCCACCGGCGCCAGGACGGTCACCACCGCCATGTTGATGAACAGGAACAGAATGGCGATGAGAATGGCAAAGGCAATGTGGATCTCCATGGCGTGACGCAGGATATGCCCAATGACGGTGATCTGCCAGATAACGAGCAGCAGTTCTATCTGCAAATGAAGAAACCCGGGGAGAAAACCCAGTTTGTCGATCAGCGCCAGGCCAAGCGTGAACAGGTTGAACAGGATACCAATACCAAAGATCGCCGACATGGTCTGATTGAATCGTGCACCGTGGTTGCGCAGGTAAAGGAACACGGCAACCAGCACTGTCATAATCACGGCGTTGACGGACTCGACCTGCACCGACTCCACGGTCTTGTCATACAGGCCACCAACCATGGCCGCGGTGATCACCAGGGTGACAAACAGGAGTACCAGAAACGGCATCGGGGGCGGTACGTCCTGGGGCCCTTTCTGCAGCAGACTGATTTTCCAGAAGAGTCGAAAAAAGCTTTGCAAAACCCTTACCCTTGTTTCACCTGTAATGCCAACCGGCCTGTATAATACAAGCTGGTCGATGCGGGCTGTACTGTTTTTTGCCCGTGCCACCGCGTCGTGTTTCACGACTGCAGCGAGATGACTGTTTGACCACTACCTGGCGAGGACCCATGCCTGACAATCGATCCGAATCTCCGGCAAGCATGCTTGTCACCACCAGCGATGAACTGGAAACCCTGTGTGCGCGCCTGGCCTCGGCCAGTTGGCTGGCGTTGGACACCGAGTTCATCCGCGAAAAGACCTATTATCCCCGCCTGTGCCTGATCCAGGTGGCGACACCGGAACTTTGTGCCTGCATCGACCCTCTCGCCATCGAGCATCCCGATGCCCTCTACGATCTACTCTTCGATCAGAACATCCTCAAGGTGATGCATGCCGCACGGCAGGACCTCGAGATCTTCTATCACCTGCGCCAGTCGGTGCCTGCACCGGTCTTCGATACCCAGGTGGCGGCCGGTTTTCTTGGCTTTGGCGACCAGATCGGCTACTCGCGCCTGGTGGAAAAACTTCTTGGCGTGCACCTGGACAAGGCGCATACCCGCACTGACTGGTCACAACGCCCCCTCAGCGAGGACCAGCTGCACTACGCCGCCGATGATGTCATCTACCTGGCAAAGATGTTTCCCGACATCGTGCAACGTCTCGATGAGCAGGGTCGCCGCGACTGGGTCGATGACGAGGCGGCGAGGCTCATGGACCCGGCGGTATTCGAGATCGATCCCGATACCTGCTGGCAGAAGGTCAGCGGTCATCGACGCCTCAAGCCGCGCCAGCTGGCGATCCTGCGCAACCTGGCACGCTGGCGTGAGGAACGCGCCATGGCGCAGGACATCCCGCGCAAATGGATCCTCGGTGACGCCGAACTTATCACCATTGCGCAGATGGCACCGCGTTCGCCCGCACGGCTGGAACAGTCGCGCGGCCTCAAACCGGCCTTTATCAAGCGCCACGGCCAGCAGGTGGTGGAACTGGTCGCCGATGCCCTGGCGCAGGCCCAGGCGCAGTGGCCCGATGCGCGCAAGACCGTCATTCTCTCGCCGCTACAGGAGGTACAGGCCGATATCATGATGGCACTGATCAAGTACCGCGCTCAGGAAAACGGGCTCAACAGTGCCGCCATTGGTACGCGCAAGGATGTGGAAGCACTCATCATCGGTGACCCGAAGTGCAGCCTCACCAGTGGCTGGCGCCGTCGACTGGCCGGTGACGAGTTGCGCGATTTCCTTGCCGGTCGCCTGCGCATACAGAACGCGGACACGCACCTTGTCATCGAAAAAGTCAGCAACCAGGCGCCGTAAACGCTATTTTTCCCTGCGTCGTAAACGCGGCTTTCGTTTTCCGCTGCGTGAGGGGAACCGACTGCAATTCTCCGCCGATGCGGATGACTGGTTCGATGCCGCGCTGGCGAGCATCGACGCGGCACAATGCTACATCCTGTTCGAGATCTACCTCATCAGCGATGGCGAAATCACCGCGCGCTTCACACGCGCCCTGTGCACGGCTGCCGAGCGTGGCATCGCCGTGCACGTTCTCATCGATGACTATGGTGGGCGCGGCCTCGGCGAGACCACGCGCCGACACCTGCGCACGGCCGGTGTCCAGCTGCGCTTCTACAATCCCTTCCGCCACTGGCGCTGGCTGGCCAACCTGCGCCGCGATCATCGCAAGCTGCTGCTGGTGGATGGGGAGCTGGCCTTTGTCACCGGTGCAGGCCTCACCGATGACTTTTCACGGCGGGTCAGTGGTGAGGACTGGTGGCGTGATACTGCCCTGTGCATCAGTGGCCCGGTGGTGACAGACTGTTACCAGCTTTTTGCCGAGAGCTGGCGGACCACCGGTGGCACGCTGGCAGTACCCCTCCCGGCGGATGATGTACTTACCGGTGGCAGCGTCGCTCAGCTGTTGTCTGCGCGTCCGGGGTACAATGAGATCGCCCGGGCCCTCATTCGCCACGTCCGCCGTGCCCGGCAGCGCATCTGGCTCACCACGCCCTATTTCGTACCCACGCGTAAACTGCAACGCGCGCTCAAGCACGCCGCCCGGCGTGGCGTGGAAGTCAGATTACTGCTGCCTGGAGACGACAACGACCACCCCTGGGTGAGCTACGCCGCGCGCGGACGCTATCAGCGTCTGTTGCACCATGGTGTACGTATCTTCGAGTTTCAGCCCGGTTTCACTCACGCCAAGATGGCGCTGATCGACGACTGGGCGACGGCGGGATCGAGCAATTTCGATCGCTGGGACCAGCGCTGGAACCTGGATGCCAACCTGGCCTTCAGTGACGGAACCTGTCTCGGCAGGATGCGCGACTGGTTCGAGGAAAACTTTGCCCGCTGCGAGGAAATCAGCCTGTCGGCCTGGCAACGACGTCCCTGGCACCGTCGTCTCAAGGAGTGGCTGGCACGGCTGCTGATCAACCTGCTCGAGCGCATCGGCCGTAACCGCAAACGCAGGTAAAATCCGTAATACGAGGGACCGTTTCGTGAAGAAGCCGGCGGCAGCCGCCTGCCAGATTAGCTGGTCTTGCGTGCCAGCGTAATGCCCGGTTCGGCATACTGCTCCTTGATGGCGAGGATGTCGTTGAGGACTTCGTGAAAAACGGCCACCAGGTCGGGGTCGAAGTGCTTGCCGGCCTGTTCATCGATATAGCTGACCGCCTCTTCCACCGGCCAGGCCTTTTTGTAGGGTCGCTCGCTGGTCAGGGCATCGAAGACATCAGCGACCGCGACGATACGGCCGACGAGGGGAATATCGGTTCCGCTGCGCCCTTCGGGATAACCGCTGCCATCCCATTTCTCATGGTGGGTCAAGGCGATCTCACGTGCCATGATCAGCAAGGGTGAGGAGTGTCCGGAGAGGATCTCCGCGCCAATGGACGTATGCGTTTGCATGGTCTTCCATTCCTCGGCATCCAGCTTGCCCGGCTTGAGCAGAATACTGTCGGGAATGCCAATCTTGCCGATGTCGTGCATGGGGCTGGCATTGAGCAACATCTCGGTGTCCCGTTCACTCATGCCGGTTTTCTCACCCATCATCTGTGAAAACTTGCTCATACGAATGATGTGCAGGCCGGTCTCGTTGTCACGATACTCGGCGGCTCGTCCAAGGCGGCGAATGACTTCCAGCTGGGTATCATAGAGTTCACGAGTACGTGCCTGCACCTTTTCCTCGAGGATGCGGTTCTGGTCCCGTGCGTCATTGTGCAGCAGGCGCACCTCGAGGATGTTGCGAATACGGTTGAGAACTTCGGCGCGATCCAGTGGTTTGCAGAGAAAATCACGCGCACCGGCCTCGAGGGCCCGCAGGCGAGTTTCGCGATCGGATTGTGCCGTCAGCACCAGCACCGGCAGGTAGCCGTCGCTCTCAACCCGCTTGAGCCCCTCCATGACTTCGAAACCATTGAGATGCGGCATATTGATGTCGAGCAGGATGAGGTCGAAGTGCTCACGCTCGTAAGTTGCCTGCACCTCGCGGGAATCCGTCAGGGTGTGGATATTGGCGTAGCCGTCGGTGGAGAGCATCTTTTCCAGCAATTTCAGATTGACCGGTTCGTCATCCACCATCAGGATGCGGGCCTGCCGAATACGGTACTCCAGCTCGGCCTCGGCTTGCCGGTCATCGGATACGAAACGGGGTTCCACGGTCAGGCTTATTCCCAGATATTGAATTACTGAAACAGTTCGACGCCATCCCGACGGGATGCATCGCCCCTCCCAGGATAAATATCGGCACCGTGGCCAGGATCTTCAGTTTCCACCTCCCCAATGGGGCCCTGTGTGCCCAAAATGCCCATCAGGTCGTCAATGCCCATGAAAAAGACTCGGAAAAGTACCCCATTTGTGGCGCAAAATCCGGGGCGCCCCCACCGGGGATGCGGGGATGTGGGGATGTGAGCCACGCCAGGAGCCGGGCTGTCGGGCTACAGCCATGACGTACCTGGCGCCTCGTTGGGCGCGGGTGAAACACGACGGGCCCCGCCTGAAACCAGGCGGGGCCCGTGGTGGGGCTCCTGGCAGGGCCGTAGTGGCCTGCGCAATGCCGCTAGCGCCGCCGGGCGCCCTTGCGACGCGCTTTCTTCCTCGCGGCCTTCTTTTTGGCCTTCTTCTTTGCGGCCTTCTTCCTGGTCGCCTTCTTTTTGGCCTTCTTCTTTGCGACCTTCTTCCTGGTCACCTTCTTTTTGGCCTTCTTCTTTGCGACCTTCTTCTTCGTCACCTTCTTTTTGGCCTTTTTCTTCGCGGCCTTCTTCCTGGCCACCTTCTTTTTGGCCTTCTTCTTCGCGGCCTTCTTCTTCGTCACCTTCTTTTTGGCCTTTTTCTTCGCGACCTTCTTCTTCGTCACCTTCTTTTTGGCCTTCTTCTTCGCGACCTTCTTCTTCGTCACCTTCTTTTTAGCCTTTTTCTTCGCGACCTTCTTCTTCGTCACCTTCTTTTTGGCCTTTTTCTTCGCGGCCTTCTTCTTCGTCACCTTCTTTTTGGCCTTTTTCTTCGCGACCTTCTTCTTCGTCACCTTCTTTTTGGCCTTTTTCTTCGCGGCCTTCTTCTTCGTCACCTTCTTTTTGGCCTTTTTCTTCGCGACCTTCTTCTTGGCAACTTTTTTCTTCGTGACCTTCTTCTTCGTCGTCTTCTTTTTGCTGGCCTTTTTCTTGCCTGCAGCCGCCTTCTTCCTGCTCGCAACCTTCTTCTTCGGCCTGGCTGCAGTTTTTGCCGGCGCGGCCTTCACCGCCGGAGCAGCAGCGGCGCTCGGTGCCGCGGGGGCTGTGCCACTCGGCAGACTCTCTACCACCTGGCGCACAGCAGCATAGATCTCGTCGATGTCACCAACACCCGGAACGGTGCGCAGCTTGCCCTGGCGACGGTAGTATTCGACCAGCGGGGCGGTCTGTGCTTCGTAGACCCGCAGACGGTTGCCAATGGTGGCCTCGTTGTCGTCGGCACGGTGTAGCAGGGCGCCACCACACTTGTCACATTGGCCTTCGATACGTGGTGGTGAGGAATAGATGTTGTACATCTGCCCGCAGGATGCACAGGTACGGCGGCCGGTAAGGCGCTGCATGAGAACATCGAAGTCCACGTCGATAAGGATGGCCGACTGCAGGGACTTGTTCATCCCGTCGAGCATGGCATCAAGCGCCTCGGCCTGGGGGATGTTGCGCGGAAAGCCGTCGAGGATGAAGCCTTTCTCCGTGTCAGCACGTCCCAGACGCTCCCGGATCATGCCAAGAACGATGTCGTCCGAGACCAGCTGGCCCGCGTCCATTGCGGCCTTGGCACGCATACCGAGTTCCGTCTGATTGGCGACCGCCTCGCGTAACAGATCACCCGTAGAAATGTGGGCGATACCATACTGCTCTACCAGTTTTTTTGCCTGAGTGCCTTTCCCCGAGCCCGGGGCTCCCAAAAGTACGATTCTCATTTTAATTTTCGCTCCGTTTGGTAGGGTCAGCGCAGGAAATATCCACGACGACCCGATGATTTCAGGTTTGCTTTACTTGTTTTCGACCCTGTCGGTGTTCCTCAGTGCGCTTTCACCGCCGGCACATCGATGTACCACCGGTTGTAAAATGTGTCTGATAAAACTAATCCCTGACCCGTGGCAAGTCAACGCGGTTTTCACAGAAAAGCGGTTACCGGAAACCTCGAAAGCGCTATCATAGGGGCTCCGGTGAATCATGGCGATGTCACCGGGCAGACAAACTGTGACTCGGTACACAGGACGCAAGCAGCAGCATGCGACAATCACGCGGACTGGCGAGACCCGGACGCTGACATACCACATGGATCAGGACAGAGAATGTCACTTTTGTTAAGCCTACCCCTGTTGCTGTCCCTGATCCTGCTCGTCACCGGGCTCTATCTCGGTGCACGCCACCGCCACGAAACCGCGCCACAGCTCTCCGTCGCCGCATCCGTGAACCAGTGTTTTCTCACCGCCCGCCTGGGCGCCCTGGGCCGGGTTTGTATCGCAATTTTCATCCTGCTGTTGCTGTTCACCGATATCCTCACCGCGCTGGGCTTTGCCATTGGTGCCTTCGCCAATGGCTTCCTCGCCTGGCGTTTCCCTCAACGCAGTTACCAGTCCGCCGACGAGGATGCCGAGACCGAGAGTCCACCGGCACGCATGGCGGCCGGTATCGTTGCTGCCGCCCTCGCCGTGCTCACCGTGGGCGGCTATCTCACCCTGCTCGGCCTGATGACACCCAGCGGCCAGGCCCTCGATGCGCGGCCGCTGTGGGGACTGGGACTGGGCGCCTCGCTGGCGGCCTGGTTGATGCGCATCCGCCCCGCCACCCGCTGGGTCGCGCGCCGCCTGTGCAGCCGCTTCCCCGCGCATTGCCAGGGCAGCGCGGTACACCCGCTGGTGTGGTTCGAATTACTCAGTCTGGCACTGATACTGCTCGCCGCCACATGGGGTAAGCTCACCCATGTCTGGGCTGCGGGCTGGCTGATCATCGCCTTTGCCATCGCCGCCCTGCTGGTGCAACGCCTGCTGGCGGGACTGGCGCAGGCGCGCGCCGATGAACACGTGGTCTTCACCCTGCTTGCTGGTGTCAGCCTGTTTCTGGCCACACAGCCACTCTACCTGCCCACCGACATGTCCCACCCCTGGCAGGAACTCCTCGGCCCCATCATCGCCGGTGTCGTGCTGGTGTGGCTGCTACTGCTGGTCGCCGGCAATACCACGCGCTATGCCGGGCGCCTGACCTTGCTTACCCTCGCCCTGCTTGTCCTGTTCATCGTCTACGGTCGTGATATTTTTGGTGAACACAGCATGGTGTATTTCCTGCTCGGCATCCTCTGCATCGCGCCCATCATGTACTACCTCGGCGCCGATGCCGGTGGCGAAGCGATGACCGGCATGTCGCAGAAAATCGTCGCCCTGCGCTTTGCCCAACTGGTGGCGGCCGTCGCGGGCCTGATCCTCGTCACCCTCCTCAGCCGGGCCCGATACCTGGCCCTGCCCGGCGGGCATGGCGCATTCTATGAGGCCCTGCTCCCGGCCGGTATCCTGCTGCTGGCGGCAGGCATCTTCGCCAGCAACTGGCTCCGCTCCCGAGATGACCGGCTGTTACTGCGCTGGTCGGGCATTCACCCGGCCACACCGGTCAACCGCCACAGCCGTGAATGGCCGATGCTGGTCCAGCTGGGGCGGCGCTTCAGCTATGACCGCCTGCTGCCATTGGCACTGGTGACGCTGCTACCCCCCCTCGCACTGCTGGCCGGCTACCCGGCCTGGGGACTCGCGGCGGTGGTGACCGTGCTGCTGGTGCTGCTGCCCCGCGTGATCAGCGACAGCCTGCACTACCGTCCGGAACATGCCCGGGAATCGCAGTTGTTCGATCTTGTGCGCATCGCGCTGGTTCTGCTGTTTCTGCTCGACCCCCTGCAGGCGGTGACACAGGCCTCCTGAGGCACCGCCCCACCACGAGGTATGACCCACAGAACACCAGGGGTTACTCCACACGCCAGCCCCGCCGGCGGGAATTGCCTGTGCTAGAATAGGCGGCTTTTTACGAGCCCGCATGCTGGAGGCAGGACGACCATGAACCTGGACAGAGTAGGCCCCGGTGAACTGCCGGATGCCATCAACGCGATCATCGAGATCCCTTCGCACAGCGATCCAGTCAAGTACGAAGTGGACAAGGCCACCGGCGCCATGTTCGTCGATCGCTTCATGAATACCGCCATGCACTACCCGTGCAACTACGGATACGTACCCAAGACCCTGTCCGAGGACGGCGACCCGGTGGACATGCTGGTGGTCACGCCGGTACCGCTGATCAGCGGATCGGTGATCCGCTGCCGCCCCGTGGGTGTGCTCAAGATGACCGACGAGGCCGGCCCGGATGCCAAGGTACTGGCGGTCCCCAACGAAAAACTGTGCAAGCTCTATGGCGGCATGGATTCGGTAGACCAGATTCCCGAATCACTGCTCGCCCAGATCGCCCACTTCTTCGAACACTACAAGGATCTCGAGGACGGCAAGTGGGTACGTATCGACGGCTGGGAAGGTGCCGAGGCAGCACGCGAGGAAATCATCACCGCCACGAAGCGCTTCGACGCTGCACCGGAAAAACCCTTCTTCTGAATCACGTTCGACACCAGCGGCGGGGGCTGCCGAAAAGGCAGCCGGCCCCACCGCGCCGGAATCTCCATGAAAATCTGTATTCTCTCCGACAGTCACGACAACCGCCTGCTGCTGAAAACCGGCGTACGCGCAGCCACACGGCTGGGTGCCGAGGCCATCCTGCACTGTGGCGATATCGTCGCCCCGACCACCCTGCGCGCCATCCTCGAGTTCGAGCTGCCCATGCACGTCATCCATGGCAACAACGTCGGCGACACCTTCAACATGAGCCAGCTGGCGGCCGACTCGCGGGGGCTGTTGACCTATCACGGCCAGGATGCGGGCATCGAACTGGCCGGGCGGCGTATCTTCCTGGTGCATTACCCGCACTACGCGCGCGCCATGGCGACCACCGGTGACTGGGACATCGTCTGCTGTGGACACGATCACCGCACCCTCATCGAGCGCATCCCGCACGTGAAAGGTGGTGAAACGGTATTGCTCAACCCGGGCACGGTTGCCGGCGTAGGCGCCGATCCCACGTTCATCATGGCCGATCTGGCCAGCATGGAGTTCGAGATCTGTGCCGTGCCGGTGGAGGAGAAGCTCGCCTACAACCGCCCCTCGGTCACACCGCACCAGTGAGTGTGCGCAGGCGTGGCGGCAGGGTATCGATGAAGGGCCTGGGCCGGTCGATGACATACCCCTGGGCATAATCGACGCCGAGGATACGCAGGTGTTCGAGGGTCGAACCGTCTTCGACGAACTCGGCCACGGTCTGCATGCCCATGACATGGCCGATCTGGTTGATGGACTTGACCATGGTCAGGTCGTTCTCGTCACGCAACATGGCCTGTACGAAACTGCCATCGATCTTGAGGAAGTCCACCGGCAGGACCTTGAGGTAGGAAAACGAACTCAGGCCGCTGCCGAAGTCGTCGAGGGAAAATCGGCATCCCCGCTCGCGCAGCACCTCGATAAAATGCTGGGCATGCCCGATATTGGCGATCACCGCGGTCTCGGTGATCTCGAAACAGATGCGTACCGGGTCCACGCCGAACTCGTCGAACATCTGCAACACGTCACCGAGAAACAGTTCGTCACCCAGGGACTGCCCGGAGAGATTGATGGCATACATGCCTACCGGCGAGACAGCGAGATCGTGCCGGGCGAGGATACTGAAGGTATTGCGCACTACCCAGCGGTCCACTGCCGGCATCAGGTGATAGCGCTCGGCAGCGGAGATGAAATTGCACGGTGCAATGATCTCACCGTTCTCATCCAGCATGCGGATGAGCAACTCCACGTGGGGTGAATTCCCCGCCGCGTCCCCCAGCGGCATGATGGACTGGGCATGGATCTGGAAGCGATCGTCGTCCAGCGCCCGCTGGATACGTTGCATCCACTGCATCTGGCCGTGGTGGCGTGCCAGTTCGGTGTCATCATGCTGAAAGACGTGTACGCGGTTACGCCCGTTCTCCTTGGCCACGTAACAGGCCGAGTCCGCGGCGCTGAGCAGATCGGTCAGTGAGCTGGCGCCACTGCCGATGGGCACCAGGCCGATACTGACACCGATCTCGAAGATGTTCTGCTGCCACACGAAGCGGAAATCCTGCACCACGGCACGCAACTTGTCCGCCACCTGCTCGGCACGCGCCAGGTCACAATCCACCAGCAGGATACCGAACTCATCGCCACCGAGACGCGCCAAAGTATCCGCATCACGAATATTCTGTTCCAGTTCGTGACTCAACTGGCGCAGCAGTTCGTCACCGGCCACGTGGCCGCTGGTATCGTTGACCACCTTGAACTGGTCGAGATCCAGGTAACACAACGCGCAGGGGAGACTACTGCTGGCCGCCGACTCCAGCGCCTGCTCCAGGCGCACTTCGAATTCACGCCGATTGATGAGGCCGGTAAGGGAATCGTGGGTCGCCTGGTAGATCAGCTGGCTGGCGAGACCACGCAGCTCGGTGACATCGTGTAACACGATGACGGTACCCACCACCCCGCCATCGGCATTATGGATGGGCGATACCGACAGTTCGACGGAAAAACTGGCCGCCTGCTGAGCACCCGTCAACAGCGCGTTAACGCCCATGCGAAAGCGGCGGTTCTCCTGCATGCAGCGCTGCACCGGCGCCTCGATATCGCGCTCGTCGTGTTCATCGCGCAGGCGTAACGCCGCCGACAGGGGCAGACCCATCACCTCGGTGGCCCGCACGCCGGTAAGCGTCTCGGCGACCGGGTTCATATACTGGATGTTGCCATCGATATCGGTGGTCAGAACGCCGTCACCAATGGCCTCCAGCGTCACCAGCGCCTGTTCGCGGGCGCGAAACAGCTCGGCTTCGGCCTGATTACGTGCCGTGATATCCCGGAAAAAGATATATACGAATCGCTCCTCACCGACGGCCACGTACTTGGCAGTGACATCCAGTTCGACGATATCACCGCTGCTGTGACGCAGGCGGGTCTCGAACCAGGCCTGCCCGATGTCGGTAAGATTGCGGATATGGCGGGTGATACTGACGCCGCTGCCCGAGGGCTCGAACTCGTCGAGACGGTGACCGATGAGCGTGTGCGCGGTATGACCCAGCATACGGCAGGCGGCGCGGTTGACCTCGCGCACGCAGCCATCCACATCGGTGATGACAAAACCGTCCGGCGAGGAATCGAGGATCAGCTGGTTGCGGCGGATCTCCCGCGCCAGCGCCTGCTCCGAGCGGCGGATACCCAGGAAGATAGGCCGGATGGCGACCACGGCCACCACCATGAGGGCAGAGATGAGCAGTGCCACCAGCTCGGTACTGAGTGGCGGCAGGCGGGCAGGATAACCTTCCAGTGCCGCGATGAAGGTCAGGCTTCGACGCACGCCCATCATGAACAGGGCCCCGGACAGGGCCAGCCAGGCAAGGCGCCCCCCCACCGCACGCATCAACCACAGGGCATAGAAGGCTGCGGCAAACTGCAGCAGGATGGAAACCCCGAGTACGAAAATAACATCCATGACGACCGCGTTCTCCTTGCAATCCCGCGACACGGCGGGCCGGCCCGCGTTGTTATTATCCAGTAACCTTAGTGGGTTGTTGCCGGGCTGGCAAGGGAGTTCTTTTAATTCAAACAGTTAGACGGTACCTGGCCCCGGCACCGGCCTCAGGACGGGGTGTTGCCCGCCACCCAGCGGGGCCCGTCGGGGCGGGTTTCACGCTTCCAGAAGGGTGCGCGCGACTTGAGTTCCTCGATGAGGTAGCGGCAGGCGGCGAAGGCGTCTCCGCGGTGGGCCGTCCACACGCCGATGACGACGATGGCCTCGGCAGGCTGGATCTCGCCCACGCGGTGCTCCAGGTAGAGGGCATCCAGCGGCCAGCGCTCGGCAGCCTCGGCGGCGATGCGTTCGAGAAACTTCTCGGTCATACCGGGATAGTGCTCGAGAAACATGGCCGCGACGTTCTCGCCCTCGTTGAAGTCGCGCATGGTACCGATGAAGATGCTGCTTGCCCCTGAGCGCGCGCCTTCGAGACCGGCGCTGAAGGCCGCCAGCTCCTGGAAGGGGTCGAGGGGATCGCTGCGCAGCGCCACGTGCATGACCTAGCCCCCCGTCACCGGTGGAAAGAAGGCCACTTCGTCGCCGTCGGCCACCGGCGCATCGGGCGCCACATACTCCATATTGATGGCCACCAGCGCGGAATCCGGCAGGGGTTCGCCCACCACCTGCTGCCACAGGGCGGCGGCGGTGACGGGCCCGTCCGGCGTCACCGTGGTCTCGTCGAGACGGTATTGTTCTCGAAATCGGGCGAAGAGTTTGATATTGATGCTCATGGTATCGGGGAAAACAGCCTTACAATGACGCGTGGCACCACAACCGGCCACCATGGCCCTACTTTACAACAGAGCGGAACCAAATGAGCAAATTAACGCACTTCAACCAGCAGGGCGAAGCCCACATGGTGGACGTGGGCACCAAGGATGCCACCCACCGCCGTGCCCGCGCCGAGGGCAGCATCCACATGCAGGCCGCCACCCTGGCGCTCATCGAGGCCGGCGACCACAAGAAGGGCGATGTACTGGGCATCGCCCGCGTGGCGGGCATCATGGCGGCCAAAAAGACCGCCGATCTCATCCCCCTGTGCCACCCGCTGGCGCTGACCCACATCGACATCACACTGACACCACTGTCCGCGGGCGCCGGCATCCACTGCGTGGCCACGGTAGAGACACGCGGCCAGACCGGTGTCGAAATGGAGGCCCTGACCGCCGTGCAGGTGGCCCTGCTGACCATCTATGACATGTGCAAGGCGGTAGACCGTGGCATGGAGATAACCACCATCCGCCTGCTGGAGAAGGCCGGCGGCAAATCGGGCCACTGGCAGCGCGAGGACGAATGAACCCCGGCGCGACGGCCCCGGCCCCACCGGACAGCCGCGAGGCCCTGCTCGCCCGCGCGCAGCAACTGGCGGGGCACACGCTGGCCGAGGTCGCGCGGCAGCTGGGCTGGCGAGTACCGGCCGACACGCGCCGCGAGAAAGGCTGGATCGGCCAGCTGCTGGAAGCCGCGCTTGGCGCCACTGCCGGTGGCGCCGCCGAGCCGGACTTCCCCCACCTCGGCGTGGAACTCAAGACCCTGCCGGTGGATGCCCGCGGCCGCCCGCGTGAATCCACCTGGGTGTGCACCGTCCCCCTCCGCGCGGGCAGCCTCGACTGGCACGATTCCTGGGTACGTCGCAAGCTCCGCTGCGTGCTGTGGTTCCCCATCGAGAGCGGGGCGGACCTGCGGCTGGCCGAGCGCCGCCTGGGCATGCCCCTGCTGTGGCAACCGAGTGCCGAGGAAGAAGCCCTGCTGCGGCGTGACTGGGAGGAACTCATGGACATGATCTGCCGTGGCGGACTGGAACAGATCACCGCCCGCCACGGTGAAGCCCTGCAGATCCGCCCCAAGGGCGCCGACAGCCGCGCGCTGACCGACACCGTCTCGGGCGACGGCGAAGCCGTGCGCACCCTGCCGCGCGGTTTCTACCTGCGCAGCAGCTTCACCCGCGCCATTATCGAGCGGCACTATTTGGTGCCAAAAGAAACCATGTAAACCTGCCATGCCCAAGAAGCGCACCTCAGCCTGTATCTCCGCCTGCATCACAGGGATCTCATGATCCTCCAACTACCATTCAGCATAGTTCGTCAGCCTGACCCTGCTGCCAACTGACAGCCCAAGATCAGTTTTTCCGCAGATAATTTCGCCTTGTGCTTGTTCGCAGTTAAAATCCCCTTCCATGACACACCCCATCGACGAACAACGCAAACAGGCCCTCATCGAGACCTTCGAGGCGGTGGCCGCCGGTTACGACAACCCTGCGCAACGCTATTTCCCCTTCTGCGCCGATCGCCTGGTCACCTTCCTGCAACCGCGCCCGGGGGAGAAGATCCTCGATGTGGGCACCGGTACCGGTGCGGTGGCAACCGCCGTGGCGCAATTCCTGCTGCCCGGCGGGCGCGTCACCGCCATCGATCTGTCCGAGGCCATGCTGACCCGCGCCGAGGCCAATGCGCGCAAGATGGCGCTGGACAACATCGACTTCCATCTCATGGATGGCGAGGCGCCGGAGTTCAAGAACAACTATTTCGATGCCGTCTCCGCCTCGTTCTGCCTGTTCATGTTCACCGACATGGTCGCCGGTCTGACACAGTGGCGCCGTGTACTCAAGCCTGGCGGCCGGGTGATATTTTCCAGTTTCACCGCCAGCGCCTTCCAGCCCTTCATCGACCTGTTGCTCGACGAGGCCGCTGCCATCAGTGGCGAGCCGCGCGATGTGCATGCCATGCCCCTGATGGATGCCGCCGAGTGTGAGGCGGTGTTGCACGAGGCCGGTTTCACCGATATCAGCGTGGCAACCGTGCAACTGGGCTATCACCTGGCGGGCCCCGCCGAATGGTGGGAGATCGTCGAAAATACCGGTCTGCGCATGCGCCTTGCCACCCTGAGCCCGGTGCAGCAGGCCACCCTCCGGCAACGTCACCTGGACGAACTCGCCAGCCACGTGGACGACAAGGGCCTGTGGCTCAACGTCGAGACCCTCATCAGCCGCGCACGCGCCCCCGGCGTGTGAATCCCGTCACAGATCCCGCCATTGGGGGTCAAAGTTTCCCCGCCCGGTCCGCTCTAGGAGCCAACGGCAGGGCGCACCCGCCCGTTCCCTGTCGTCGCCCCCCAAGGAAGGTGGACCCACGCAGGGAAACAGGATGTTTCCCTGTCCCGGGTCCTGTTTGGGGTGACCGGCCCGTCGCAGGCCCTCGATGCAGTTTCAGAGAGGCAAGTTATTCATGTCATCCGATGAGAAAGTGGTGCCCTTCAATCCCCAGGATCCACCCGGGGCACACGGTCACCAGCAGATCCTGACGCACTGCAAGGGACTGCTGAATCGCCAGCTCCGCCAACTGACCCAGACCATGTTCGATCAGGCCGACGATACCCTTTTCGAGATGGCCGACAATGCTGAAAGCAATAACCTGCGCAACACCTATTTCGACCTCATGCGCACCCTGCGCCTGCAACGCCACGAGATCGAAACCTCTTTCATGGAGCAGGTCGCCGAGACCTTCCACCGTTTCATGCTCAGCCAGTCAAGTATCGAGGACAGCGGCCTGTTCGCCGCCACGTCCATGGATGACCTCGCCCTGGTGGACAATCAGGACCTCGAAGAAGATCTCGCCACGCGCACCATGGTGGCCAAGGCGCGCAGCCTGTTTTCCAGTGAGCTGTATGCCATCGAGCAACGCCTCATGGAACTCATGCCCTCGCTGGAGATCGACGACGACAACAACCCCTTCAGCCCGAAATTGTTCTGTGATGCCTTCAGCAAGGCGCTCGGCAAACTCAGTTTCGAGATCGAGATCAAACTGCTCATCTACAAGCTGTTCGACAAGTACGTCATTTCACAGCTGGGCGATCTCTACGATGAGGTCAACAACCGCTTCATCACCGCCGGGGTCCTGCCGCAACTGAAGAACCGTATCCGCAAGCTGCCCTCCGGCACCGCCACTTCCGCGCCGGCCGATCCCGCCACGGACGCCACCCGTGAAGCGAGTGGCGAGGTGGCCGGTGGTGGTGTGGCGGGTGGTGCCGGCGGTGAGATCCTCTCGGCGCTGCAATCCCTGCTCCACGGCGGAACACCGGTGGCGGCCGGGCCGACCGGTGGCGGTGTGGCGCCGGGTGTAGCACCGGCCACGGGCATGAGCGGAAGTGCGGCGGTTACGGGCGGCATGGGTGGCCCTGCCACCCCGGGTGGGCCGGGTGGAGCTTATGCCATGGCGGATACACCCAGCCTGGTCAGCGGCCTGTCGGCGCTGCAGATGGACGTGGAACTCATCGGCCGCACTGGTAGCGGCGAGACCGACGCCACCACCCTCAAGGCCATGTTGCTGGAACGCATCGGCGGGGACGGCCAGTCGGCACTCAACCAGGTGGACAGCGACATCATCGACGTGGTGTCGATGATGTTCGACTTCATCCTCGAAGACCACAACCTGCCCATGGCGGCCAAAGCCGCCATCGGCCGCCTGCAGATCCCCATGATCAAGGTGGCCATGCTGGACAAGGACTTCTTCGCCAACAAGAGTCATCCGGCACGGCGCCTGCTCAATGCCCTGGCCAGCGCCGGCATCGGTCTCAACGAGGAAGAGGACGTGGAGAACGCGCCACGTTTCGTCAAGATGGAAGACATCGTGCACCGTGTGCTCAACGACTTCCAGGACGATCTCGGCCTGTTCGAACAGTTGCTTGAAGAACTGGAGACCTTCGTCACCGAGGAAGAGGCGGCGGCACGTGCCCTGGAAGAGGCAGCCCTGCAACCCTGTCATCAGCGCGAGGAGTTTCGCCTCTCGCGTACCTGGGTGGCCGAGGCCATCCGCGAACGCATCCGGCACAAGCGCGTACCACAGGCGGTGCTGGAGATCATCGGCAATGCCTGGCGTGACGTGCTGCTCGACACTTACCTCAACGAGGGGGAAGAAAGCCCGCTGTGGAAGCAGCAACTGCACTTCATCGATATCCTCGTCTGGTCGGTGGAGATGGACAGGACCGCCAGCAATCGCCAGAAACTCGCCACCGTGATCCTCGAACTGTTGCATACCCTGCGTAGCGGTCTGGCGGCGATCAATTATTCCGAAGAGGAAATCGGCGCGGTGGTGAAAAAACTCGAGCCACTGCACCTGGCCTGCTTTGGCGCAGCAGACCTGCACGAGGATATCCCGCAGACGGGCGATGGAGACGCGGATGCGCAGCGTGTCGCCATGAGCGACGATGTCGCCGAAGCGGTACGCGCCTTCGAGGATGAATTCACCGAAGTGGACGATGAGATCATCGAAAACATCGTGCTGGCCGACTTCAATCCTGCCGACCACGCGCAGGCCGAGGACATACCCGACGACGAATACCTGCGCCTGGCGCGTCACCTGGATGCCGGCAAATGGGTGGAATTCACCGACGACAACGGGCGCAAGAAACGCGCGCGTCTGGTCTGGAAGAGTGACCTGCTTGGCGAATGCACCTTCCTCGACTGGAAACACAGTGTCGTGGCCGACACCACCTTCCAGGGTCTGGCCGCCGATTTCCGTCGCGGCACCGCGCGCGTACTGGAGGACGTGCCCCTCATCGATCGCGCCATCAACGCAGTGTTTGACGGCCTCAAGCGCCGCGCCGGGTAGCGAGGCGGCGTCCAGCAGCCAGATAACTGCTCCGAAATATAGATCACTCTCTACGCCAACTACGTCGTCCCACGTGTCCTGGCATGACCGTCAGCCGCAGGGACGCGGCTGTCGAGCGTACAGGGACGTATTTACCGCGTGTCATGGCAGGACACGTGGGGCGACGTACCGACCAACCGGCGCCTGCCCCCCCCG
>DRKU01000111.1 GCA_011051615.1 Gammaproteobacteria bacterium | reverse complement strand
GCGATGGTGAGCCACGAGGCTTCTGGTCCGCAGAGCCGGAACCGGGAAACGCCCGCCCAGATTCATGGTGTGATGCCTGCGAAGATAAAGTAAATAGTACTGGCGGCGAATGGACCGATGAGTCTGAGGAGTTTGCTGGTGTAACGTTGTTGTGCGGTGCTTGCTACGATCGAGCGAAAGAAATGAATAGAAATGGTTAGCAGTGGAGAAGGCGCCTTATAACAAGTCAATCAACTTCGCGCCTTCGGCACCGGACGCGCTAACGCGCGCCGGTTATTTCAATCGTTATGCGAAAAGAGAAGCATGAGTGCATATAACTGGAATGCAGAAGATTATGAGAAAAATTTCAAAGCCCAACAATGGGCCATGGAACTTAGTTGGTAAATTGTCACTTTCCTGGACAGAAAGAATCCCGGATGTAGGCTGTGGTGATGGAAAGGTGACGGAGATTGCAAGTTTAGTGCTTGGTGGGCATGTTATTGGGGTTGATAACTCAATCCCCATGATAGGAGCTATAGCCGTTGGTATCGAGATCAAGGTCATGATAGAAGCCAGGACGGTGCGTCTGGCGGACCTGCTGCTTCTGTTCATTTACCTGGAAGTGCTGGCCATGGTTGCGATGTATCTTGACTCCGGTAAGCTGCCGGTGCGCATGTCTTTGTATATTGCCATTGTTACGCTGGCGGTTCTGGCGCATCGCTACGGACACACTACGCCCCCGTACCGTAAGGATGAAGAAGGCTGATTTTTTGCCGGCAATCAGGCCGGATTTTCCAGCGCCTTGTCCATCTCCATTGACCAACGCCGGTAACGCCCGTGTAGCGGCGGATTTTCCTGCGGTATAAATTCCTCCGTGCTCTCTGTTATGCGCCAGTCCGTCTCTGTCAGCGCCTGTTCGCCCGGACCGTGTTGCCACAGCAGCCAGGCGCTGCCGCGCGCAGTGGCTTCGCATTCAGTGGGGCGTGTCACTGGCAGGCCACCGAGATCGGCGAGGCGCTGGCACAGGCCATCGAGGCGTCCGAGTCCGCCGCTGACGCGGATGGCACGCGGGCCGTGTCCCAGTGCCTGCATGCGCCGGATGATGGTCCAGGCAAGAAAGACGATACTCTCCACCACGGCGACGGCCTCGCCTGCCAGCGAACTTTCCGATCCACTACCTGCGAAGCGTGATGTGAAGTCGGCCCGCCACCAGGGTGCGGCCAGTCCCGAGATCCCGTTGAGGAACAGGGGCGGGTTGGTCGCCTCGGCGAGCCAGCCCGGCAGGGCCGCGATCAACTTGCCGCTGTCGGTGTCATGGCGCGCCGCCAGCCAGTCCAGTGCGCTGGCCGCTCCGTTGATGGTGCCTTCCAGCGCATGCAGGTGAATGTGCGCTGTCCGCACCAGGGTGCTGTTGAGCAGGCCGTCGGTGTCGGTGGGTGCGCGGTCACAGGGCAGGAGCACGAAGGCGCCGGTGCCGATGTTGAGGCATACGGTGTCGGTGCGTGGTTCACCCCAGGCGAAGACCGCCGCCGATTGATCGCCGATACACAGTCGCAGTGGCAGGTCTGCGTGGCCCACAGGCAGGGCGCCAAAGTCTGCCACATTGTTTACCACCCGTGGCAGGATGTCGGCGGACAGCCTGAAGAGTGCCAGCAGGTGGCTGTCCCAGTCCAGCGTCTCGCGATTGAGCAGCAGGGTGCGCGCGGCATTGGTGGGATCGGCCACGCAGGGCGTGTTTCTCAGCAGCCGCGCGAGCAGGAAGCTGGCCAAAGGCCCGGCGCACAGTTTCCCCTCTGCGTGGGCCGCTTCCAGCGACGGCAGGTGATCCAGCAGCCAGCGCAACTTGCTCGCGCCGTAGTGGGGCGAGAGCATGAGCCCCGTGCGTGCGTGGATGTCCTCCGCGTGCGCCTGTAGCGCATCGCACAGTTCGCGGTTGCGTGTGTCCTGCCAGCTGATCACCGGGCTCAGGGCGGCACCGGTGTCGCGGTGCCAGCAGCACAGGCTGGAGCGTTGGGTCGCCAGCCCCACTGCGCAGACCGTGATGTCTCGCTCGGCCAGTTGGGTGAACACGGTATCGACGGTGGCATGCAGGGAGGCGAGCAGGGCCGCGGGATCCTGCTCCACGAAGCCGGGCGCGGGGCGCGTCTCACTGACCGCCTCGCGGTGCTCTGCCAGCAGGCGACCACATGCATCGAAGGCGAGGCAACGGGTGCTGTGGCCACCCTGGTCGATGGCGAGGACGGCGTCGTGAGCGGGGCGGGGACTCATAACCCACATGGTAGTCCATCGGCACCGTGCACGCCGCGCCGGCTATACTTGTGTCCATGAGCCAGACCCTGCGTTTTTCTCTTGCCCTGAGCGCCGCGGACTTCCTGCGCTTCTATACGGGCACGGCACGCCAGGTGGCGGTTGTTGCCCACGACGGGCGTCGTGTGCGCTTCCCGGCCGAACACCTGCGGCCCTTTGTCACTCACGAGGGGGTGAGCGGCGAGTTCGTCATCACCTTTGATGCCGAGCACCGTTTTCGTTCCCTGCAACGTGTCCTGCCGGACTGAGTTCACCTTTGCACAAACGTACGGTTGACAGTCCACCCCCGCCCGGCGCACACTGGTGCGCATGTTACAGGCAGACTTCATGACCAAACCGATGAGCACCCTGCACCGCTGGCTGGCGGTGCGTATGCCCATGCGTGTCCGGAGGATGCAATAGACTGGCGTTTGAATAACAGCTAAACAGGTTTATTCACCGAAGGGCCGCAGGGTAAAAACTGCGGCCTTTCTTTTTGCCTCACAGACAGACGCAAAGGGAGGTTCTCACCATGTCTGTACCGGCGGCTTTTGTCGGCGTGATCCTGATCTGGTCCACCACGCCCCTGGCGATCAAGTGGAGCAGCGAGGGGATCGGATTCCTGTTCGCCATCAGTGCGCGCATGCTCATCGGCGTGTTGCTGTGCTATGCCGTGCTGCGCCTGTTGCGCGGGCGCCTGCCGTGGCATCGCAAGGCGGTGCAGACCTATCTTGCCAGTGGCGTGGCCATCTACGGCGCCATGACCAGTGTCTACTGGGGCGCGCAGTTCATTCCCTCCGGTCTGGTGTCGGTGATCTTCGGCATGACACCCATCTTCACCGGTGTCATGGCCGCCCTGTGGCTGGGCGAACGTATCGGTACCCTGCCGCGCCTGCTGGGTGTGGCGCTGGGGATCGCAGGCCTGGTGGTGGTCTTCGGCCACGATCTGTTTGCCACACACCTGGAACCCCAGGCCCTGTGGGGCATGGCAGCGGTACTGCTGGCCACCTTCCTGCATTCAATGAGTATGGTGCTGGTCAAGGGCATTGGCGCGGGTCTGCCGGCGGTGACCGGGACCACCGGCGGCCTGCTGGTCTCCACGCCGGCGCTGCTGCTCACCTGGTGGCTGGCGGGTGGCGTGCTGCCCGAGGCACCACCGCCACGGGCCATCGGTGCCATCGTCTATCTCGGTGTGTTTGGTTCAGCGCTGGGTTTCGTGCTGTTCTTCTATGCCCTGCGGCACCTGGAGGCCGGGCGCATGGCCCTGATTCCCTTGATCACGCCGGTGCTGGCCCTGTTGCTGGGCTACCTGCTTGCCGACGAGGTGATCCCCGGTGAGCGCCTCGCTGGCGCGGCGTTGATCCTGTTCGGTCTGCTGGTCTTCGAATGGGAGCTGCTGGCGCGCAGCTGGCGGCGCCGGTCGGAGACGGTCACCGAGTCCGCCGAGCCGTGAGCCGGCGCGGCGGGCTTGAATTCCGGGGGCGAAATAGGGCATAAAGGGGCTTCATCGGGACGCTATTTAACCGGAAGTGGTTCAAAGGGAGAGGCAGGATGTCGGTACAGTTAGATCAGGCACGCGACGAACGACGCGGTAAATCACTGGGCGATTTGCATACGCTGCTGGAGAGCCGCACCGAGACCCTGACGCTGCTCAACCAGCTGGTGGATATGCGGCCCTTCAAGGCCGAGGAAAACGTGCAGCTGGCCCTGCAGGAGTTCTGCGAAGCCCTGGTGGACTATACCGCCAGCGCCCATTTCCAGCTCTATCGTTTTTTCGAGGAAGGCAAGGAACGGCGCAAGGCCGTCCTCGAGGTGGCCAACCGCATCTACCCCAGCATTGCCGCCACCACCACCAGGATCCTCGATTTCAACGACGAGTACGACTGCGAGGACCATTGCAGCAATCTGGCCAGTCTGGCCGAGGATCTCTCGAAGCTGGGCGAAGTACTCGCCGATCGCATCCAGATGGAAGACCAGCTCATCCAGGCCCTGCAGAGTTCCGGACGCGGTACCTGATGCCCGTGGGGGCCGGGAACCCCGCCTTTTCCAGGTAAATTACTCAGAAATAGACGGAGCCGTCGTGTGCGGGTCTTGCCTGTGCCTGTCTGGCGCACACCCGGGCATAAAAAACCCGCAACGGGCATGCGCCCGTTGCGGGAGGGTCTCAGGAGGGAGAGAGACCGTTACCGTTAGCTGGCCTGCAGCAGCAGGGCCAGTTCTTCGAAATTCAGGGCGTCATGTAGCTGGGAGTCGTTGGCCGAGGACTGGTCCCGGGGCGCAAGCTGGCTCATGACTTCCTCCAGGCTCAATTCCTGGACCTCGTAGGTCGGCAATTCAACATTCATGATGATTCCCCCATGTATTTAAGCAGTTATATAGCTGTTCTTATAAAAAATATCAAGTAATAGCTATAACTACTTGATATTAATCGTTTTGTGACCTATATTTTTGCCATGGTGAGGGGGGCTGAGGGAAGCACTGCAGTCCCCTGATGGTCGCGGGAGGCGATTTTCCGGTTGAAACCGGAAGGAGACGGGACGGGGGAAACAAAAAACGGGACCTGATGGTCCCGCGGCGGTGTGACAGGAGGGTGTGCCCTGTGGTTGCCCGATGGCCGGGCGGGCTATCCCTCAGGACTGGTGGTGAAAGCGATTGACGCGTACGCGCTCGAGGCGCCGCCGGATGTGTTCGGTTCGACCCACCTGGTTGCCCAGATAGTAGCCAAAGGCGAAAAAGGCGATACCCAGCGACAGGGCGTAGACGAACGTGATCATATCCGGACCTCCAGGACAGGGGGTGTGTCGTGTCAGATACCTGTTTATCGTCTCCGCGGGGGACTTTTAAAGGGCCGCGGGGCGGGATTGTGAACTCCATCGTGCCGGGAGGATAAAACTGTGACCCGGCCGACGAAACCGGCCTGGTTGTAGCCGCCGGGCACGGTATACGCACTAACCCGGATAGATTATGGCGGCCCGCCGAGGCTGGCCGCTAACTGGTACAGGACCACCCTGGCACCGAAGCAAGTCGTATGAGCCTTAGTCGCAGAAAGTTGGCCGATCAGACCCTCGATTACATGGGGACGGGCGGTATCAGCCGTGAAAACCAGCACCTCGGCTTTGTGCCCGCCTACCGAGATACCCGTACGGGCACGGTCTACCCCTCCTGCCATGCCGATGGCCGCCCGGCTCCGGTGCATGTCCTCGATGGCCTGCCCGCGGAACTGGTGGTGCGTCGCAGTGCGGATGGCCACGTCATGGCCGTGGCCAGGCAGGTGGAGGCAGGCTTCGTGCGCAACGGGCGCTTCTATACCCGCGCGGAGGCGGCCCGCTGGCTGCAGCGCCACGACGCGGACATTGCAGGTTCCGACCTGGTGACGGCCTGATCGGGTGCTGCCCGCCCCCGTGTGGCATCGGGGTTCCAGGCTGGTTCAGTGGGCGGCGAGCAGCAGGTTTCCATGCCGGCCCGGGCGTGCTCCGGGTACCTCCGCCGCGGCCAGCGGGGAAGCGCTGATGGGATGCATGCGTTCCAGCAGGGGTGTGGGGATGCGCCCCAGCCGTTCTTCATAGATGATGGTGTAAGTGAGTACTCGCTTGAGGTAATTGCGGGTCTCGTTGAAGGGCACCGTCTCAATCCACACGTCGGCGGCCATGCTGCCGCTCTCCGGCAGCCAGCGGCGAACCCGCTGCCCCCCCGCGTTATAGGCCGCTGTGGCCAGCACCTTGTTGCCGTGGAAGCGGTCCCGCACCCGCCTGAGATAGCCGATGCCGAGGCGCACATTGGTGCGTGCATTGAGCAGGTCTCCCCAGCCCCGCCAGCGCATGCGCAGGGAGCGCGCCAGCTGGCGTGCGGTGCGCGGCAGCAGTTGCATCAGTCCCAGCGCCCCGGCATGGGAACGGGCATCCTCGGTAAAGGCGCTCTCCTGGCGGATGATGGCGAAGGCCCACGCCGGGTCTACCTTGTGGCGGCGGGCCTGGCGCATCACCAGTTCGCGGTGGGCGAGCGGGAAGCGGCGCTCCAGGTCGTCCCAGTACTGGGCCTGGCCGAAGGTGGCGATGGCGCGGTCGTGCCAGCCCCACTGATCGGCGAGCTGGGCGGCGCGCAGCAGCTGGTTGCGATCCAGGCGCGCCATGGCCTGGCGCCATTCGCGGCGGGCATCGACGACCTCGCCGACGAAATACAGCTCGCGGGCGCGCAGGATGGCCGCATCGGCCAGCAGCCCGGAGAGCTCGGCCTGGCTGAAACTCAGCGGCTGGCTGCCGAACTGGTAGGGCAGGCCGGCGCGGTCGGCGGACAGGAAACCGTAGTAACTGCGGCTGCGCACATTGATGAGGAAGACCGAGCGGGCC
The DNA here is from genome assembly GCA_011051615.1 of Gammaproteobacteria bacterium. Classification (GTDB taxonomy): domain Bacteria; phylum Pseudomonadota; class Gammaproteobacteria; order CAMYNG01; family CAMYNG01; genus HyVt-448. The sequence goes on along the minus strand of DRKU01000111.1, from coordinate 29,071 downwards.
TCTTCCAGGCGGCCGGTGGCCTCCAGCGCACGGGCACGCCAGTAGCGCCAGCGTTCACTGTGCTGATCGGCGCGCGGCAGGCGTTCCAGCCAGCCCAGCGCGGTCTCCCAGTCCTCGTCACGCAGGGCGGAGACGATATACCACTCGTGGACATTGGGGTCGGCGTCGGCCAGCGACAGGGTGCGCAGCCAGCGCGCGGCATTGGGGGCATCGCTGCGCAGCAGGCGCAGGGCCAGGTGACGTTCGATGCGCTGGCGTTCCACGTCGGTGAAGGGGTAACGCTCGCGCCAGTTCTGCCAGCGTCGTGCGGCCTCGCTGACATCCTTGCGCGCCAGGCGCACCAGGCTGTCGACGCGGATCCAGCGCGCCACTTCCAGGTCACGCGGGATGCGCGGATCGTTGAATTCCAGTTGCGGGTTGCGCCGCACCTTGCGCCACAGGGTCAGCCAGTGGCGCTGGGAGGCAGGCAGGTAGCGGGCCAGGTGACGGGCCAGGCGCACGCGGTTGGCGCGCATGGCCAGGTGGATGCGCTGCCAGACCAGTTCGGTGGGCATGGCGCCGGTGGCGTGCCAGGCCCTGATGAGCGGGTCGCAGGCGCGCGGCAGCGATTTGGGTGTCGGCCACAGTTCGGCCATGATCTCGAAAGCGCGTTGTTTCTCACCGGTCTTGTACAGGGCCCGGCCGTAATAGCAGCCCAGCAGGCGGTCGTCGTTGGGTGCATAGTGCCTGAGGAAGGTCCGCCACTTGCCCTGCCGCGCGAGGGTCTTGAGCCAGCGCCCGTGCAGGCGCGCCGCCAGCGGTGTGTCCGGATAGTGTTGCAGGAAGGCGAGTACTTCTTCGCTGCGCGCGCGCGCCAGACGCCGGTCCAGTTCAGCGTAGACGAGGTAGGGATAGAGTGGGTAGTCGCGCAGGCGCCGCGCAAGACGGCGGTAGGTCCTGAGCTTGCCCTGGCGCAGGGCGTGGCGTGCATCGGGATAGAGCTTGCGTTGTTTGACCAGCGTGGCGCCGTCCACGGCGGCGGGTACCGCCGGCACCGCCAGCAGGCCCAGTAGTAGCACCAGGATGCCGCCCAGCACACCGCTACCGGGACCTCGTCGCGGGGGGGCGGGCTTGTTGTTTTCCGTTTTCGACATCACCATCTGCATCCTTCCCGGCCCGGGTGGCCCGCCGGTGCCACCATGGCAGGCGCTGCGGGGGCGCTGTCTTCACTATATAACAATAGGTATGAAATCGGCCAATGGCGCCCAAAGTTGATGTCCCGAGCGTGAATTTGGTCAAAAATCGGCCAATTTTTCCCTTGCCAGGCACCGGGTCGGAGACCGCCGGGGACGGGTAACGGCGGCAGCTTCCTGGTGTAGAATAGGCGGCTTGCGGTCGCCGGCGCGGCCGGGCATGCCAGTTAGCGGAGTTTTTCATGAACGAAAAGTTGAACAAGTACAGCGCCCACATCACCCAGCCCCCGTCACAGGGGGCCTCGCAGGCCATGCTCTATGGCACGGGTATGTCCGATGAAGACCTCAACAAGGCCGAGGTGGGGATCTCGAGCGTATGGTGGGAAGGCAATACCTGCAACATGCATCTCAATGATCTCGCCGCCGAGGTCAAAAAGGGTGTTACCGATGCCGGTATGGTCGGCCTGCGTTTCAATACCATCGGCGTCAGCGACGGTATTTCCATGGGCACCGACGGCATGAGTTACTCCCTGCAATCGCGTGACATCATTGCCGACTCCATCGAGACGGTCATGTGCGCGCAGTGGTATGACGCCAACATTTCCATCCCCGGCTGTGACAAGAACATGCCCGGTGTCATGATGGCCATGGCGCGTGTCAATCGCCCCGCGCTGATGGTCTATGGCGGAACCATCCGTCCCGGTCACTGGAAGAACCGCACCCTCGATATCGTTTCGGCCTTCCAGAGTTACGGCGAATTCATCGCCGGCAAGATCGACGAAGAGGAGCGCCACGAGATCGTGCGTCATGCCTGCCCGGGCGCCGGCGCCTGCGGCGGCATGTATACCGCCAATACCATGGCTTCCGCCATCGAGGCCCTGGGCATGAGCCTGCCCTACAGTTCCTCCACGCCGGCCGAGGATCCCGGCAAGCTGGCCGAGTGCCACGGTGCCGGCGCGGCGATCCGCAACTTGCTCCGGCACGACATCAAGCCGCGCGACATCATGACGCGCGATGCCTTCGAAAACGCCATGGTGGTGATCATGGCGCTGGGTGGTTCCACCAATGCCGTGTTGCACCTCATCGCCATGGCGCGCGCCGTGGACGTACCGCTGGGGCTCGATGATTTCCAGGCGGTGTCCGATCGCATTCCCTTCATTGCCGATCTCAAGCCCAGCGGACGTTACGTGATGGAAGACGTACACAACATCGGCGGCATTCCGGCGGTGATGAAATATCTGCTGGAGAAGGATCTGCTCAAGGGCGATTGCCTGACCGTTACCGGCCATACGCTGGCGGAGAACCTCGACGATGTGCCACCGCTGAAGAAGGATCAGAAGGTCATTCTGCCGCTGGAGGCACCTATCAAGGAGAGCGGTCATATCCGCATCCTCCGTGGCAGCCTCGCGCCGGGTGGTTCGGTGGCCAAGATCACCGGCAAGGAAGGCTTGCAGTTCAAAGGTCCTGCACGCGTGTACGATTGCGAGGAAGACATGCTCAAGGGACTGGAGAACGACGAGATCCAGAAGGGCGACGTGGTTGTTATCCGCTACGAGGGGCCAAAGGGCGGGCCCGGTATGCCGGAGATGCTGACCCCCACCTCGGCCATCATGGGCGCGGGGCTGGGTGCCGACGTGGCGCTCATCACCGACGGGCGTTTCTCCGGCGGATCACACGGTTTCATCATCGGCCACGTGGTGCCCGAAGCCCAGGAAGGGGGGGCCATCGGCCTGATCCGCAACGGCGATATCATTCGTATCGATGCGGAGAAGAACACCCTCGACGTGGAACTCGACGAGGCCGAACTGGCGGCGCGTCGCGCGGCCTGGCAGATGCCGCCCTACAAGGCGACACGCGGTACCCTCTACAAGTACATCAAGAACGTCAAGGATGCCTCGCAGGGTTGTGTTACTGATGAGTAGCTCGTTTGTGTGCGCCGGCACACGGATGCCGCGATGATGACGTGATGGGCGGGTGAGAGATCGCACTACACGTCTGACTTTGTACGCGGCCATCGTGTTTCTGATCCTGGTGGCCGCAACGCTGGTCTACAACGGTGTTCACCGTTACCAGCAGTACCGCCAGTTCCAGAAGACCAATGCCGAGACCGTGGCGCTCGGTGTGGCTACCGAGGTGGCGCAGTTCATTCGTGAACGCCATCGCATGGTGACCCTGTTTACCGAGGAGCATCTCGACCAGGTTACCGCCATGCGCTCACGACCTGTCGATGTCGAGAGTATCGCGGCCTTCCTGGAACAACGGGCGCATCGCTTTTTCCCCGATCTGTTTGCCATCACTATCCTCGATGCCGGGGGCAATCCGCTGTGGGACGATTTCGACGGCCTGATCGGTGATCTCTGTCTCGACGATGCGCGTCTTCTGCTTGAAACCGGGAGACATTCGGTACGCGTGCATCCCAACCCGGTGGTCTATCATTTCGATATCATGTCGCCGTGGCAGAAGGACGGGGCCAGCGGCCTGTTCTTCATCAGCTTTTCCGCCGACTACCTTGGCCAGTTGTTGAGGGTGCGCCAGATCCCCGGTCACCAGTTGTTGCTCATCGACATGGAGGCGCAAAACCTCATCGAGATCACCCCCGATGGCGCGCGCATCAACTGGCCACGCCTGGACTACCGACTGCAGGAAGACGAACTGGCGCGCATGCTCGCCGCCATCCCCGTCAGTGGTACGCGCTGGCACGTGGTCGACCTGCACCAGCCCGGCCTGTTTGCCACCGAGCAGCAACGTATCATCGTAGAATCGCTGTTGATCTTTACCATCTTCCTGCTCGTGATCCTGGTGACGGTGCGATTGCTGTGGCTGGAGGCACAGCGGCGTATTCGCGCGGAGAAGAGCAAGGACGAGTTCGTGTCACTGGTGAGTCATGAATTGCGTACGCCACTGACCGCCATACGCGGTACGCTGGGTCTGTTGACCAACGAGGTCACCGGCGAACTGAATCCCAAGACCCGCGAGATGTCGGCAATGGCCTTGCGTAACGCCGAGTACCTTGGACTGCTGGTGGATGATCTGCTGGACCTGCAGAAGCTCGGTGCCGGCAAGATGGTGTTCAAGAAGGAAGACGTACCCATTGCGACCATCGCGGAGCAGGCCATCGCCAGTTACGGCGATTACGCACGGCGCTTCGGTGCCAGTTTTCACCTCGACGAAGAGATCCCGAATGTGCGCGTGCACGTGGATCCGCAACGCATGGAGCAGGTGTTGGCCAACCTGCTTTCCAATGCCGTCAAGTATGGTGCGAAAGGGGATCGGATCAACATCGGCATCCGCCGCATTGGCAAACGGGTCAGGGTCACGGTGACCGATCACGGCGAGGGGATCCCGCCGGAGTTCCAGTCGCGCCTGTTTCGTGCCTTCGAGCAGTCCGGCGGCGAACGCCAGCATGCGATCCGCGGCACGGGGCTGGGTCTGTATATCGCGCGTGCCATCCTGCGCGAGCACGATGGGCGCATCGGTTTCGTTTCCCGCCCCGGTGAAGGGGCGGACTTCTGGTTCGATCTGCCCATCGTCAGTGACGGCGACTGACATTGGCATACACCACAGACGACACGGGGATAACAATGGAAGACCGACTCTATCAACTTCAGAAACGCCTGAAAGGCTTTGCCGAGGCGCGTGACTGGGAGCAGTTTCACTCCCCCAAGAACCTTTCCATGGCCCTGATGGTGGAGGCCGCGGAACTGGTGGAGCACTTCCAGTGGCTCACCCAGCAGCAAAGTCATGAGCTGGAAGCGGAGCGGCTGCGCGAGGTCTCGCACGAGATGGCGGATATCTTCATCTACCTGCTGCGCCTGTGCGAACGCCTGGGCGTCGATCTCTACCAGGCCGTGGAAGAGAAGATCCTCATCAACGAAAAGAAGTATCCGGCCGAGCGCGTGCGCGGCAGTTCGCGCAAGTACACGGAATACTGAGGCCACCTTATTCCCTGTTGATACTGGTGTAATCGCGCACCGCCACCCTTCAGTCGTCTCGCCCGTCGGCCGATATCCTGATCAAGGTCAGGAAAAACGGGAGGTGTCCCATGCGACCGGCCAGTCAATTCGTCTATCCCGCACCCGCAGACGTGGGCCTGCGGATCCCGCCAAACCTCATTGCCAGACGTTTCGAAGAGGGTTTCCAGCATGCCCTTGCAGGTGGACAGATCCGCAGCGCGGATCAGTTACGCCTGTCCTTTCGTGAAGGCTACCGCGCCGGCAAGCTGTACCTGAAGGCACTGCGTCGTCGGCAGGGGATCGTCGAGTTTCCCCTCATGGGCAAGCTGAGCTTTCGCGCACGGCTGCACTGAGCGTCGTCGTAGTCTGTCAGCCCCGTGCAGGGGCCTGCTTTTCGATGCGGATCACCCACATGTCCTGCTCGTGGGTGATGCCGTGGTAGCGGATATGGCGTTCCCTGCACCAGGCCCGCACGTCATCGCCACAGGGGGGGTAGGTGATCAACAGGCGGGCGTGCGTGCCGGGGGCGAGGGTATCCACGGCGCGGTTGATGGCAAGCAGGTAGCCGGGACAGGTCTGACCGCGCACATCGATATTGGCGACCCCGTCTTCGAAGAACACGGTATTGGCGCGAATTCCCCCGCCGGTGGTTGTTTTGCGCGTGAATGGCCACATGACCATTTCATTAAACGTCGAAACTATTCCGTGCGCAAGGATTCCACCGGGTCGAGATGCGCGGCGTGTCGCGCCGGAATGATCCCGGCCAGCAGGCCGACGCTGATGGCGATGGCCTCGGCCAGCAGGACGAAGCCCACCGGGGTCTTCACCGGCAGGGCGGGCAGAGCGGCATGCAGCAGTTGCGCGCCACCGGCGCCGAGCAGCAGACCGAGCACGCCACCAATGGCAGAGAGTACGATGGCCTCGCCAAGAAACAGTGCCAGCACCTGGTGATGGCGCGCACCAAGGGCGCGTAGCAGGCCGATCTCGGCACGTCGCTCGTTGACCGCGATGGTCATGATGGTGAGGATGCCGATACCGCCCACCACCAGGGAAATACCGCCCAGTGCGCCGACGGCGAAGGTCAGCACGTTGAGTACCGAGCCCAGCACTTCGAGCATCTGCTGCTGGGTGGTGATGGTGAAGTCCTCGCGACCGTGGCGGGCGATGAGCACGCGGCGGACGAAGGCCTCCACCTGATCCACCGGCGTACCTTCACGGAATACCACGTCGATCTCGAAGAGGTTGTCACGGTTGAACATCTCCAGACCGCGCGCGGTGGGGATATAGACCGTGTCATCGAGATCGAAACCCAGCACGTTGCCCTTGGCCTCCATGACACCAATGACGCGATAGCGACTGCCGCCGATGCGGATGCGCTGACCGAGCGGGTTGCGGCTGCCAAAGAGTTCCTTTTTCATCTTGCTGCCGAGTACCGCCAGGGCGCGCGGCGCATCGGGGTCGTCATGGGGCAGGAAGCGTCCCACCGCCGTGGTAAAGCCGAAGGCCTCGGGGAAATCCGGCCCGACACCGTAGATACTGGCGCGCCGCGTACGACCCGCGCCCTCGACTTCGGCGTTGCCCTGCACGAAGGGCACCGAGGCCTCGACGAAGGGCGCGCGTTCCAGCGCCAGGGCATCGTCGATGGTCAGCGGGCGGGTGGTGCCGAAGATCCCGGGGGAACCGCCATGGGTCTGGGTCTTGCCGGGATTGATGGCAACGATGTTGGTGCCGAACTGGGTAAACTCGCTGATGACGAACTGGTGAATGCCCTCGCCGATGGACGTGAGCAGCACCACCGCGGCGATACCGACGGCGATGCCGGTGGCGGTGAGCGCGGAACGCAGGCGCTGGGTGACGATGGCGCTGCCGGCGAGCTGGATGGCATCCACGAGTCGCATGTTCAGCGCCTCGCCAGGGCCGTGACCGGGTCCAGTCGTGCCGCACGGCGTGCGGGCAACAGACTGAAGAGGACGCCGGTGAGCAGGGCGGTGAGAATGGCGGTGAGACTGGCCCACCACGGCGCCCAGGCGGGCAGTTCGGGAAAGGCCGTGCGCAGGGCGTAGCTGCCCAGTTGCCCAAGGAGCATGCCCAGCACCGCACCCACCGCCGAGAGGATGGCGGCCTCGGCGACGAACAGCAGCAGGATGCGGCGCGCCGGTGCGCCCAGTGCCTTGAGCAGGCCGATCTCCGCGGTACGCTGGGTCACCGCCACCAGCATGACGTTCATGATCAGGATGCCGGCGACGGCGAGGCTGATGGCGGCAATGCCGCCTACGGTGTAGGTGAGGGCGCTGAAGATGCGGTCGAAGGTGGCGAGGATAGCGTCCTGGGTAATGACAGTAATATCCTCCTCGCCCTGGTGGCGTGCGCGAATGATGTCGAGCACATCACGCTGCGCCAGCGGCATCGCCTCGCGGCTCTTTGCCTCGACGAGGATGCGGAACAGCGAGGGGTTGTTGAAGATCTGCTGTGCCGAGGCCACCGGGATCATGATCAGATCCTTCGTGTTGACGCCGATGGACTGGCCCTTCGATTCGAGAATGCCGATGACACGAAAGCGGTATTCGCCGATGCGCAACCACTCGCCCAGCGCACGGTGCATGCCAAACAGTTCCTTGCGCACGTTCTCGCCAATGACACACACCGCTTCAGCATTCTCCAGGTCACCGTCGGGCAGGAAACGGCCCTGGGCCATGGTCCAGCGGCGCAGCGGCAGGAACTCGGCACTGGAACCGAGGATGACGCTGTCGCGTTCGCGGCTGCCCCACGAGACCACCGAGGTGCCGAGACTGACCGGCGCGATGCGACGGATATGGCGGCTGCGCAACAACGCGCGGGCGTCGTCGAGCGTGAGGTCACGGGGGGTCTCACCGAGCAGCGTGGCAGGTGAGGCGCCGGCGGTCTCCGAGCGGCCGGGCAGCACGATGAGCAGGTGTGTGCCGAGGGCGGAAAACTGGTTGGCCACATAGAGGCGTGCGCCTTCCCCCAGCGAGGTGAGGATCACCACGGCGGCGACACCGATGGCCATGGCCAGCAGCATCAGCAGGGTACGGGTGCGAAAGCCCCTGAGCGCGGTGGTGGCAAAGGTGATGACGTCACGCGTCTTCACGGCGACCGGTATCCTTCTCGATGCGGCCATCGACGATACGCACGCGACGCTGCGCGCGACTGGCCAGCGATTCGTCATGGGTCACCACCACCAGGGTGATGCCCTGCTGATTGAGTTCTTCGAGGATGCGAATGACATCCGCACCCGAGGCCTGATCGAGGTTGCCGGTGGGTTCGTCGGCCAGCAGCAGGGCCGGTTGCATGACTACTGCGCGGGCGATGGCAACGCGCTGGCGTTGTCCCCCGGAGAGCTGATCGGGACGATGATGGGCGCGGTCGGACATGCCCAGTTGCGCGAGGGCATGACTGGCACGCCGCGCTCGCTCGGCGGGCTCGATGCCGGCGAGGCTCATGGGCAGTTCCACGTTCTGCTGCGCGGTGAGGCGCGGCACGAGATGAAAAAACTGGAAGACGAAACCGATGCGGCGGTTGCGCAAGGTGGCCTGTGCCTGGTCGTCGAGTGTGGTGGTATCGCGCCCTTCGAACAGGTAGTGTCCGCCGGTGGGATGGTCGAGCAGGCCGAGCACGTTGAGCAGGGTGGACTTGCCGGAGCCGGAGGGGCCGGTCACGGCGAGGTACTCGCCGGCGTTGATGGCGAGATTGACATCGGCGAGGGCGTGGACGGTCTGATCGCCAACCTGGAAATCGCGCCGAATGTCGCGGAGTTCAATCATTGCACAGTGGACAGGGCATTCAGGGCGTGCCGTCCTGCCGGGGCACCACGGCGGCACCGTCTTCCACGCCGTCCTGGTCCAGCGACACGGTGACCTGTTCACCCTCAGCGAGGCCATCGATGACCTCGGTATAACGCCAGTTGCTCAGACCGGTACGTACCTGGCGCTCGCGCAGCACGCCGTCCTCATAGACCAGCACGCGCTGGCCTTCCATCAGCGCCTCGGTGGGCACGCGCAGGACAGCGTCACGGCGCTCGAGGATCACCTCCACGTCGGCGCTGTAGCCGGGCAACAGATCAGCCAGCGCGGCGTTGTCGGCAAAGGCCGCTTCGATATCCACCGTGCGTGCCTGTTTCTCACGATCCATCACGTAGGGCGCGACGCGGCGGACGGTAGCGGGAAAGTCGCGTGCGGGAAAGGCATCGAGGGTAATGCGTGCCGGCATGCCGGCACGGATGGCCGGCGCATCCACCTCGTCGATGGGGGCTTCCACGTACAGGCAACTGTTGTCCACCAGGTCTACCGCCGGTGGCGTGGCAACGCCGATGGGCGAGGGCGTGACGAACTCCCCCACTTCGCCGTTGATCTCGGCGACGGTCCCGGCGAAAGGGGCCTTCAGGCGGGTGCGGTCGAGTCCTGCGCGCGCCACGTCGAGGCGTGCCTCGCTGACGCGCGCGGTGGCACGTGTTGCATCACAGGCCGCCTGGCGGGCGCGGGCATCGCCCTCGGCGCGATCCACCGCCTCCTCCGAGGTCAGGCCCTTCTTCTTCAGCGCCGCCTGGCGCAGCGCTTCACGGCGCGCCACCTCGGCCACGGTGCAGGCCTCCACGGCGCGGGCCTCGGCAGCGACGGCCTCGCGCCTGGCCAGTTCCACTTCGGCGCGACGATCGGCGTTCCACATTTCCATCAGCAACTGGCCGGCCTCGACGCGGTCGCCTTCCTTTACCGGCAGGGCGGCGATCTGACCACCGATGGACGGCGACAGGCGCGCTCGCTGGCAGGCCATGACCGTGCCGGCGCGGGTGTTGGCCACGGTGGCTTCGACGACACCGATGTCCACCGGTTTGAGGGTCACGGCAATGGGTTTCGGCCCCGAGGCGCGCCACAGGATCAGGCCGAGAATGAGCAGGGCGAGGAGGAGATAGAGGTACTTTCTGTGTTTCGGGTTCATGGTGCTCCTGCCGGTTGGGGCTTCATTATTCCACAGCCGGCGCCACGGGATGAAGACAATTTGCGCTGGATGCAGGATGATAGGCGCATGTCCCTTAAGCCTGCCTTAGCGCCACCTGCTGTCGGTATCAGTCGTTGCCTGTTGGGTGAGTCGGTGCGCTACGATGGCGGTCATCGCCATCAGCCCGCGCTGGTGGCTGCGCTGTCGCAACACTTTCATCTCGTGGCCATCTGTCCCGAGACCGAGGCCGGTCTGGGCGTACCTCGCCCGGCGGTGCAACTGGTGCAGCAGAGTGATGAGATCCGCGCATGCGGAGTGGCCGATGCCGAACTGGATGTCAGCACGGCACTGGTCGATTGCGCCGTGCGTCATCGCGCGCAACTGGAGGGTCTGCATGGCTTCGTCTTCAAGGCGCGGTCTCCCAGTTGCGGTGTCGGCAGCACGCCGCTGCATGGTGAACAGGGAGAAGTGGTGGGTTCCACCAGTGGCCTGTTCGCGGCCCGGGTACAGGCATGGTTACCACGGCTGCCGCTGGCCGAAGAGACCCAACTGGTGGATGCGGCAGCCTGCGAAGACTTCATCGCACGGGTGTGGGCGTATTACAGGGGGGAGTAGCAGGGATTCCTGTCCTGCTAACGGCAGCAGAGGTGGCGGCCTGAGGCTTAGCCCTTTGCCAGCAGGCTGCGCAGGTCGATGATGGCGGCGTTGGCCGGCGAGATGTAGCTCACCATGGTCTTGGAATAGTTGGCGACCCAGCCCATGGGATCGCCGTTGAGCACCATGGGACTGCTGGGCTCGACCTGGGTCTGTTCCAGCAGGCGGATGACCTGTTGCAGGCTGGCTTCGGCGTTCTTCTTTTTCAGCACTTCCCTGAAGTCCACCTGCACGGCCTTGAGTACATGCAGCAGCGCCCACACGTAGCCACGCGATTCATAGAAGACGTCGTCGATTTGCATCCATGGCGTACGCGCCACGATCAGGCCCGGTGCTCGCGTGGCCTGACGCGCGGCCGGGTCACCGGCGAGATCGGTATTGACACGCAACTCCTCGACGCTGGCATTGAGACGCCGTGACAGGCCGCCAAGACGTTTTTCCACTACCGCCAGCAGTTCATTGAGGTTGTCGGCGCGGGTATAGAACTGGGCATTGGGCTGGGCGGGATCGGTGAGGCGATCCAGGTAGCGTTGCAGGTGGGTGATGCCCTTGCGGTATTCACGCTCGGTGGGCGGAAACAGCCAGCTGTCATTGGCAAAATTGAAACGTGGTTCGGCCTCGGCGAGATCGGGATCTTCCAGTGACTGCGACTGGGAACGGCTGAAGTCGTTGCGTAACACGCGCGCGGTATCGCGGATCATGACCACCGCACCAAATTCCCAGTTGGGGATGTTGTCGAGCATGGGATAGAGGCCGAACAGGGAGGCCGGTGGCAGGCGGTCGTTGCTCAGGTAACCACCGGGCTTGTTCAGCACCTTGCGCGTGATCGTGATCAGCGTGCTGGTGGTGACATAGCCCGGCACCAGGCGCGTTTCATCACCACCGGCCATGGCCAGCGCCTGCTGGCGCACATCGAATTCGTCGGGTTCCTGCGACCAGTAGACGCCGAGAAAGTAGAGAAACACGACCAGCAGGAGGAGGACGATGCAGAGCATGCCGCCGTGGCCGTGATCGCGCCAGGCCGATGGCGAGAACACATCGCGCAGGCGTGACAGTAATGCCGTGATGGCCTGCCCCAGGCGTGCAGCGGCCTGCCTGAGCCTGTCTTTGATCCCCCTGTTTCCGTTCTCGGCCATGTTGAGTCTCCCTGACCCAATCCTAACCATCCATGACCCGGGAGTAAATGGTGGAAGGCTGTCATTGGGCGAGTGATCGGATTTACAGGTTGCTTGTTCGATTTTACCGACAGGACTTCGATTGCAAATGTCACGCGGCTGGTGTCTACTTTTTTCCAGCTCGCGCACCATTTCGGCGCGGGCCCGCACAGGAGAGCAGGGCATGCCGCAAACGGTCTTCGCAGGTAACATCATTCGCGTGGAAGTCGACGAGGTGACCTTACCCGGTGGCCAGCGTATGCACATGGAGGCAGTGCGCCACCCCGGTGGCGCGGCGGTGGTGGCGGTGGACGCGCATCGGCGGGTCTGCATATTGCGCCAGTACCGCCCGGTATTCGATGACTGGGTCTGGGAGATCCCCGCGGGCAAGCTCGATGACGAGGAGCCCCCCGCCGAGGCGGCACGGCGTGAACTGGCGGAGGAGGCGGGTGTTGCCGCGACTCACTGGCAGCCACTGGGCCGCATGCTGGCCTCGCCCGGCGTGTTCGACGAAATCGTCCACCTGTACCTGGCCCGCGAGCTGCGCGAGGTGGAAACCTGTCACGGGGAACACGAGATCCTCGAGTGTCACTGGCTGGACCTGGACGAGGCCGTGGCACGTTGCCTGGCCGGAGAGTTCAATGACGCCAAGACCGTGATTGCCCTGCTGCGCGCCCGCGAGTTGTTGCAGGCTGCCTGACATGCTGGACGTCCTGTTGCAGATGGCCGTGCTGGTGGCCGGCGGCATCGTCTGGCGGCACAGTCGTCCCGGTGGGCTGGACATCGAAACCGTGCGCCTGGCACTGACCACGGCGGTGTATTACTTCTTTCTCCCCGCGCTGGTCTTCGACGTCCTGTCACACGCGCACCTGAGCCTGGACTCGCTGCGCCTGTCGCTGGTTGCCGCCAGCGGCGTACTCGGTGGACTGGCACTGGCCTGGTTGCTGTGCCGCAGTTGCCACATGCCTGCGGCGGTGACCGGCGCGGTGGTGCTGGCGGCGGCCTTTCCCAATGCCACCTATCTCGGCCTGCCGGTGCTCGAAGCGGTACTGGGCGCGCCCGGGCGCAGTATCGCCATCCAGTATGATCTGTTTGCCTGTCTGCCGCTGTTGCTCAGCGTCGGCATGTTGAGTGCACGTCACTTCGGCCACAGCGATGAGCACTACCATCCGCTACCGGCATTGTTGCGCGTGCCGGCGCTGGTCGCCGCCATGCTGGCCATCGTCTCGGCCCAGTTTGGCTGGCAGCTGCCGGACTTCGCCACGCGCGCGGTTCAACTGGCGGGTGCGGCGGTGATCCCCATCATGCTGGTGGCCGTGGGCATGAGCCTGCAACCGGCAAAGCTGTTGCGTACCAATCCCGGCCCGGTGCTGCTGGTGGCGTTCATCCAGTTGTTGTTGATGCCGTTGCTGGTCCATGCCCTGAGCGGGCCCGTGGGCCTGCAGGGCGTGGTGCGTACCGGTGCGGTCCTCGAGGCGGCCATGCCCAGCATGCTGCTCGGCATCGTGATCTGCGATCGCTATCGTCTCGATACCGGCGTGTATGCCGCCGCGGTGACACTGACCACCGCGTTGTCTTTCCTCACCCTGCCATTCTGGTTCGACGTGCTGGTTCAGTCCTGAACCGTGGCCTTGAGGCGTGCCGCCACCAGCGCCGCCTGCAGACGTTGTTGATCGAGTACCTCGGGCCAGGTGCGCCAGTAACGCGCCACGGCCGCTACCTGCGCCATGGCAAAGGCCTCGAGGCGATCGCGCAGTGCGGTGTCCAGTTCGGGCAGCATCAGCAACAGCGGTGCATGCCAGCGCAGCCAGTCGTCGGCCACGGCCTGTTCCACCGCCGTGGACCAGTGGTGGCGCACGCCGGGTGCGGGAAAGTCCATGGCGTCGTTGTCGCCTTGCGTGCGATCGATCCAGCGCGTGCGGGGGCGGTTGCCGGCACAACGGGCGACGAGTTTTTCCATCTCGTCCCCACAGCGTCGATAGGCCGGCATGTCCGTGATGAGCAGCCCGTGGGCGACGCGGGCGTTGTGGCTCGAGAGACTGGCCTGCCAGTGGCGGCGCACGTGGCCGGGAAGGGGATCCTCGCTACGTACACTGGCGAGCAATGCCAGCGGCTGGTCTTCGTCATCGAGCAGCCACAGTTCGTGGCGATCGGCGAGGGCATAGGGCAAACGTTCCATGGCCGCAGGCAGGTGCGCCACCATGCCTTCGGCCAGCTTGTGCGCTGCGGCCACATCGGCCATGGGATCGAAGGGCAGGCGCACCAGGCCGGCATCCGGGCTCCACAGGCCATAGACCATCAGGCGCGTGGCATCGCCGTCGCCCTCCATTTCACCCCAGATGGGATTGCGCGTATCCACGCGCACCTGGATCTGCCACTCGTTGCCATCCTGGCTCATGGCACGTACGTCACCGTCGTCGACGATTTGCAGTACGCCCTGGAAGGGCGCCAGCAATCGAAGTGCGTGGTGGTTTGCCGCGGTCATGGGTATTTTCCAGGTATTGGGATATCCTGTAGTTACTGTATATCATGCCTTGCCATGGCTCCCATACCCGGATCAGCATGCCGACACTGTTTCTCAATCTCCTGCTTGCCCTGGCCATTGGTCTGCTAATTGGCACCGAGCGTGGCTGGAAGGCGCGCGAGGCCGATGAGGGCACGCGCGTGGCGGGTGTGCGCACCTTCGGCCTGCTTGGCCTGCTCGGTGGCGTGTGGGGCATGCTGGCCTGGCAACTGGGCGAGACCATGCTGGGTTTCGCTTTCGTGGCGCTCGCCGGGGTGTTGATCGCGACGCGTTTTCTCTCCCATCGCGATGCCCGCGATGTGGGGATCACCACGCTCATCGCCGCACTGCTGACCTTCAGTCTCGGTGCGCTGGCGGTGCGTGGCTGGCAACTGGAGGCCGCCGGCCTGGCGGTGGTGGTTACCATCCTGTTGAGCATGAAGCCCGTCATGCACCGTTGGCTGCGACGCCTCACCGCCGAAGAGCTGTCGGCCTTTCTCAAGCTGTTGTTGATCCTCGTGGTGCTGCTACCGGTCCTGCCCGACCGCGGCTATGGGCCGTGGCAGGTGCTCAATCCCTGGCAACTGGGCTGGCTGGTGGCATTGATCGCCGGGATCTCCTTTGGTGGTTACGTGGCCATGAAGATCGTCGGCGTAGAGCGTGGCGTGCTGCTCGCCGCCCTGCTCGGCGGCATGGTTTCCTCCACTGTCACCACCATGAACCTGGCCCGCCTGCAGGCAAAGCTCAGGCTGCGTGCGCTGTTGATCGCCGGTATTCTGCTGAGCTCGGCGGTGATGTTCCCGCGTATACTCATCGAGGTGCTGGTGGTCAACAATCAGTTACTGGAAGTGCTGATCCCACCCTTTGCCGTGATCACGCTGCTGCTGTTGGCGGCGGCATGGTATTTCTGGCGCCATCAGCCCCGGCGGCATGTGCTCGCCGATCTGCCCGTCAGCCGACCACTGGAACTGTCCACCGCCATCAAGTTTACCCTGCTGCTGGTGGCCATCATCGTGCTCGCCGAGGCCCTGCGCCGCTGGTACGGCGACATCGGTGTCTACGTGCTGAGCCTGGTCTCCGGTCTCATGGACGTGGACGCCATCACCCTGTCCCTGGCGCATCTCTCCAGCGTTTCGCCGGCCAGTGCACCGGGCAGTGCAGCGGGGCTGGCGCCGAATACGGCGGTGGCGGGCATCATGCTGGCGGCGGCAACCAATTCCCTGGTCAAGGGAGGCCTGGCGCTAATCCTTGGTGGCCGTGCGCTGGGGATACGGGTCATGGCGGCCATGTGCGTGGCGTTGACCGCCGGGGGGCTGGTACTGTTTCTCGATCTGTGAACGTCAGGTATCGCGGAAATCGATCATGCGCTGGGTGGCGCGCAGGGCGCGCTGGCGCACGGCCTCGTCCACCTGGATCTCGTTGCCACCTTCCTCGAGGACCCGGGCGAGGTTGCGCAGGCCGTTCATGGCCATCCACGGGCAGTGGGCGCAACTGACACAGGTGGCGCCGACCCCGCCGGTGGGGGCTTCGATGAAGGTCTTGCCGGGTGCGGCCTGTTTCATCTTGTAGAAGATGCCGCGATCGGTGGCGACGATGAATTCCGGGTTGGGCAGCGTGCGGCAGGCGGCAATCAACTGGCTGGTGGAACCGACCACGTCGGCCCGCTCGATAATGGCTTCAGGGGATTCGGGATGCACCAGCACTGCGGCGTCGGGATGCGCGGCACGGACCTTGTCCAGCAGGCTGGCCTTGAAGGCCTCGTGCACCACGCAGCTGCCATTCCAGATCAACATGTCAGCGCCGGTCTGTTCCTGGATGTAATGGCCGAGGTGCCTGTCGGGTGCCCAGAGGATCTTTTCCCCCTGCCGGTGCAGGTGTTCGACGACCCTGACGGCAATGCTGGAGGTTACCACCCAGTCGGCGCGCGCCTTGACCTCGGCGCTGGTGTTGGCATAGACCACCACGGTGCGCTCGGGATGGGCATCGCAAAAGGGGATGAACTCCTCCGCCGGGCAGCCGAGATCCAGTGAGCATTCGGCCTCGAGCGTGGGCATGAGGACGGTCTTCTCCGGGTTGAGGATCTTGGCCGTCTCTCCCATGAAACGTACCCCGGCCACCACCAGCGTACTGGCCGGGTGGCGGTTGCCGAAGCGCGCCATCTCCAGTGAGTCCGCCACCAGGCCACCGGTTTCTTCGGCGATCATCTGCAGGTCATCGTCGGTATAGTAGTGGGCGACGAGTACCGCATCGCGTGCCTCGAGGCCGGCCTTGATACGCGCGATGAGGCTCTCGCGCTCACCAGGTGTCAGCTCCGCGGCTAGGTCCGGCATGGGCGGGACGTCGATTTCCCGCGCTGCGGGAAGTTCCTGTTTGAGTTTTGCTACGGCCATTGGCAATTCATCACTCTCGGCTCGATCGTTCGTTCAGTCTCGGAATATGACCAAAGCCCGCGGGCTTTGCAATCCCACCTTTTATATATGGGGGTGGGGTTGGCGTTTTCATCCCGTGGCATGGGGGGATGCCTGCCGGGCAGGAGGGCCGCCGCCGGCGATAATTCCGGTAGACTCTGAGATGTTTGTTATAAGCAATTGATATAACAAATTTTTCCCGGAAATATGGTCTGGTTGCACGATTCCGCGACAGGCGGTGAAAGTGGCAGGATTGAATTTAGTCGGATATTGTCTAAAGAATAG
Source organism: Gammaproteobacteria bacterium (assembly GCA_011051615.1). Taxonomy (GTDB): domain Bacteria; phylum Pseudomonadota; class Gammaproteobacteria; order CAMYNG01; family CAMYNG01; genus HyVt-448. The sequence continues at coordinate 11,989 of DRKU01000111.1, read as the reverse complement.
CGAACTGGATCCGATTTATCCTGAGGCACTGATGGCTGGCCGGGTACCCCACCTGCATCTTTGCCACAGGAAGGTTAAATAATAAATAAACAATGGAAGATCCGGTAAACCAGTCGAGACGGGGGTAGTACATGAGTTTTTCTCAGCTCTTCAGTGAGATCCTGACCGCGAACGGGGTCGAGTTTCGCGATCTGCCGTTGGTGGACGAGAAAATCGAGGCCGATGGGGCCTCACTGCAGAATTCCATCAAGCTGCGCCTGCTCGCCAGTGGCGATGATCGTTTCCTGATCCTGTATCCCGCCGCCAACAGTTTCAATCCCGCGCGTCTCGAAAAGGGCCTGCACCGCCCGGTGCGCTCACTGCGTGGCGAGGCCTTTCGCCAGGTGCTCGATGAGTTCAACCAGAATGGCCTGCCGCCCCTGAATCAGCCGGGTGGCCTGTACCTGTTTCTCGATGAATCTCTCATGGAAAGCGAGACCCTCTACTATTGTGCCACCGAGATCGGTCGTGGCTTCGTCATTCGTAGCGAAGACCTGTTGCAGGTGGTCAGCGACGACTGGATCGGTATGTCCATGTCGGACCCCAGTGTCGAGCCATCGGACGCCAGCGTGGAGATCCCGGTGGTTTCGGTACGCGAGCGTCTCAAGAAACTCTACGATCTGCCACCCATGCCCGCGGCCGCACAGCAGATCCTCGCCCTGCGTGGCCGCGACGACTTTACCGTGGAAGAACTTTCGACCATCGTCGAGACCGATCCCGCACTGGCAGCACAGGTGATCCGTTACGCCAATTCCGCTTTCTTCGGCAGCCACGGCGAGATCAAGACCCTGCATGATGCCATTTTCCGTGTCCTCGGCGTGCGCGCGGTACTCGACCTGGCACTGGGCCTGTCGCTGGGCGGACAGTTTACCCTGCCTGCCGATGGGCCACTGGGTGGTGAGCGCCTGTGGCGCGAGGCCACCTATGCCGCCGCCCTGATGCAGAAGCTTTCGCTTCTGTTACCCTATGACCGACGTCCCGACTTCGGTGTCGCCTATCTGGTTGGCCTGTTGCACGATTTCGGTTTTCTGGCCATGGCTGAACTCTTTCCCCGTGAGATGGCGACCCTCAACAAGATGCTGAAGTCGCATCCCGAGACGCCCCTCTATCAGCTGGAGCGGCAGATCCTCGGCATTACCCACACCGAGGTGGGTGGCCTGGTGCTGCGTGCCTGGGGGCTGCCGCAGGAGATCATCGTCGCCGCGCGTGAACATCACAACCTGGCCTATCGCGGTGAGCACGAGGAGTACCTGCACCTTCTCATGGTGGTGGAACGGGTGCTGAGCAACCATGGCCTGTCGGATGCCGACAGCGACGAGATCCCGCCCGGCCTGCTGGAAAAGATCGGTCTCAACGAAGAAGAGGTCTACCTGGCCGCCGATGAAATCATCCAGGAAGGTGAATTGCTCAACAGCATCGCCCTGCAACTCTGCGCCTGAACATCGTCGCTGCGGCAGAAAACCGGTACTACCTGGTGGTAATACCGGTTTTTTTACTGCTTTTGCCATTTTTTCGTCGTATCAGTCTATAGTTCTGTATAATTTTGTGAAGAAAAACAAATGACTGCCGATATTTCCGGACAAGGTACATGACCACGGGAGCCATACATGGCGCACTGCCCTGATCTTGGTACTCCGGTGCGCAAGCCGGCCGACAAAACGGGATTCAATACCCAGCCACGCAAGGTGGATGAATGGCTGGAGGGTCTGCCGCGCGCCAACGTTGGTGAGTGCGCGCGCCAGATCTTCACAGTCCTGACCAGCACCAATCGACAGCAGTTCAAGTATCGCCACCGTATTCATCTGCTCGAAACCCTGCGCGAACCGGTGGCCTTCGTGTCCACGCAGATGCGTAAGCATTTCATCGGCAGTACCTTTCCCCTGCCGGAGAGGGCCCACCAGATCGCTTCGGCGACACGCGAGCTCAATGCCGGCATGGCCACCGGTTACAAGATCGCCATCGAAGACCTCGTCAACAGCAGCCTGTTGATGACCGACAATCGCACCCTCCTGACCCTGATGCACCGCGCCATCAGTTACATGACCCAGGTGTTATTGATCTCCTACCAGGCCTACAGCGAATTTCCCGCTGAGACCTGGGCTGCGCTGCATCGCCTGTATGCCTTTGCCGAACAGAAGAAACTGCACCGTGTACCAGTGGCCGATGAGCAGCACCAGCACATCAACAAGTCCACGGTGGAGAACGAGTATGTACGTGCACTGTTGTTGTTCCTGTCTTCGCCCTATCACCTGCGCCATGGTGAGATCGGAAACGTACACATCAACCTTGAACGCTGGTTTACGCACACCCGCCTGCGCAATTTTACCGGCAAGGAGGAGAAAGGCTTTGTCATCGACCTCGACACCGATGTGCCACCACGCGTCATGGCGTTGGTAGATACCAGCGCGGCGCGTAAGTCCTGGCGCATTCTGGATACCGAGAGCATCATCGGGGTGTTGAAAAAGGAAATGGAGCGTTCTGCAGAAACGGTTTCCAACACGCTCATCACCATGGGCATGGAGGATGCCGCTCTGCCGCAGGACCTGTTGGCCAAGTTGATCAATGCCTGGGATGCACAGACCAAGCGACGGTTTTCACGTACGAAAAGAAATGAACCCGTGCGTGCCGCGGTAGGCATGAGTGCGATCCATTGCGGCCTGCTGCGTCAGACACGTGCCGACAATGCCGCCGGGCGGGTGTTTGCACGTCATGGCCGTGCCCTGCAGGCCATGTTCGCCGACACGGTGCATTTCGAGGTCCAGGAAGTCAAGGATGTCAATATCGAAGAACCCGATGTCTGGGAATCGGTATTCAACCGCGACGTACCGGCGGACAGGGGAAACCTGCTGGGAGAGACGCCAACCAAAGCAGAAGACAGCGGTGAAAGGCAGATGGACATGGGCACGGTATCACAGGAGTGCAAGGTCGATGGCTGGACGATCCTCAACGAGAGCGCCGGCGGCCTGTGTATCCAGTGTCGCGAAGACTGCATGTCACGAGTCCAGGTGGGTGAACTGATTGGCATCGAGCGGCAGGCCGAGGAACGCACTCACTGGTTGCTGGGCATGGTGCGCTGGATGCGTTCGGTGGGCAACGAAGGGGTCGAGGCCGGGGTAATGTTGCTGGCGCCCAATGCCATTCCCATTGGTATCGCCCTGTCGGTGGACGCCGCTTCGGCCAAGCACTACCAGCGCGGCCTGTTGATCCCCGGTAGCGCTGCCAGCGGCAACAAGGCTTCACTGGTTACTCCTGCGCATCCCTTCCGCAGTGGTGCCATCGTCAATGTTTTCTTTCTGGGCAAGGAGACCCAGGCCAGGCTGGGTAAACAGATTGCGAACTCTGGTTACTGCGCGCAGTTCCATTTCGACGTGGTCAGCTCGCTCAACCGCCGTGCGGTGGGTGAGGACAAGCCCGATGACGAGTTCGGTGACGTGTGGACATCGATCTGAGCAGGTCCTCCAGGCACGCCGATACCTTACGCCAGACCCTATAACTGGCTTTCATCCTCCATACGTTTCATTGTCAATGCACCGAGAGGTTTGTAGTGGGTAACCATGGTTTCGGCGCAGGCTTTTCTGTCCAGCCATGACGATGAAGATCAATTTATTGCAATGCGCTTGACTTCATTCAGAATCCGACTACCTTCATAGGTAATCAAGCCACACGCGAGGGTCGAATGACCAACGCAGGCGGTATTGCAACAGGCTGCCCTCCAGGCGGCGTCTCCACCGCGAGAGACATCTCGGGCCGGAATGTTCACCGGCATCATAGCCCCGTCACCTTCAAATTTATGTCCCTGCCAGGGATGCGATGTTCGCCATGGCAAGGGTGTCGTACGTCTACGCGTCGCGTAGTACCTGGCGTTTCACGGTTCTTCAGTCATCATCAGGGTCCGCTGCGGGACCCGTTCCAGAGGAGGGAAAGATGAAAACGATTGCAGTGGTGAATACCAAGGGCGGTTGTGGCAAGACCACCACGGCCATCAATATTGCTGCCTGTGCCGGCTGGCGCGGTGAGAAGATCCTGCTGGTGGATCTTGACCCACAGGGACACGCCACCCTGGGACTCAATCTCAGCGTGGAAGAAACTGCGGGTCTCTACGAGGTCTTTTCACGACGTTGTGAGCTGGATGACATCATCATTCACGACGTGGTCGCCGGCATCGACATGGTGCCCGCCAGTTCCTCACTGCAACAGGCCGAGGAACTGCTGAGTGACTGGCCGCGTGAAAAGGAACTGGCGCTGCACCTGCAACCCCTGCGAGCGCGGTACCGCGGTATCGTCCTCGATTGTCCCGCACATGCCGGGTTGTTGGCCACCAATGCCCTGCTGGCTGCCGATGAGATCCTCATTCCGGTAGAGATGGGCCTGTTCGGATTCGAGAGTGTGCAGCGCATCACCACCATGATGGAAGACCTGGCGATCCGTCATGAGTGTCGTTTCAACTGGTCGATCCTGCCGACCATGGTGGATCAGCGTACTCGCATCGCACGGCGTTTTCTGCGCCAGTTGTGGGAGACCTGGCCGGACCACATCCTGCCGGTGCTGGTTCACAACACAGTGGGCGTGCGTGAAGCCACCAGCCGCGGCCTGCCGGTGATCGACTACGACCGTAACTCGGTGGCCACGCGCGACTACCAGCAGCTGGCTGCGCGCATGTTTGCCCTGCCAGCGGCGGATGTGCCGTCGGCCCGGGTGGTGTCCCTGCCGGTGGCCGGTGCCACCCTGTGAGCGACAGTCTTGCCCACGTGGTGTGTACAACGGACAGTCCTGCGCCCGGCCGGGCCTGGTCGGGGTGCGAATTACACTGTCCGGGACCTTCGGCCGTTGAAGTTTGCAACCGCAGCGAGGCAAATTGCCACCACCGGGGGGGAGAAGGAGCGCTAAGCTACTGAAAATGTGTCCCGGCGACCGCTTTTGCAGTTGGCACAGGCTTCGCATTCTCCTTGCTGACCTGTCCGAGTCTCAGGGAAGAGACTTTTAAAATCCGGAGTGAGAGTGGGCAGGGGGTGGAACCAGCGGAACGGGCAGACCACCGTTCACTTCGGTGGCTGGTGGGTTCCGTTGTTTGTATCGCACCTCGTGTGCGCCCCGCCCGGCAGTCACCCGTCTGGTTTGTCCTCCGCCGGCAGGTGGGGTACGGGGGTTAGAAAAGTCTCACGCGCAATCCCATGCGAGTATTCGCGTGGAGAAAGCGCGGGGTCAATACCGTCGCAATTGCGGTCGTCGGCGGGGAGCGCTTCCATAGCATTGCTTCCCGTCAGTACGTACCGTGCCAGGGATAGTCGCCGTATGTTGCGGTGGCTATCCCGGCCTTTCTTTTCCGGTTTCTTTCCCGTTTTTCCCTCTTGCCATCTACCCTGTCGTTGCGCATGGCCGCATCCCCGAGTGGTGTAAATTGCGACCTGCGCCACTGAACAGGCAGGACGCCGTGGTGTCCTTGTCCTATATTCATATGGAAGGCCCGGCGGTCGTCGCGTTCGCCGGGGAGTTCCTCGCAATGCAATACAGGTAGTCCTTGTGGCGGAAGTCTGCTGTTACAGCCAGCGCATGCTCAATCCCTTTCACGGCCTCATGAGCGTCGTCAAGATCCCGCTTGCCGACGCGGTTTCCACCGACGGCGTCAACTGGATCCTCTATGTGTGGGACGAGGAATTGCTGGGTGCCGGTGGTGAAGAGGGCAAGGCGATCGAAGTGCCTGATATCAAGTACGGTACCTGGTCCGCCAGCGAGGGGCTGCAACGCGCACCGGTACGTTCCACGCAGGATTACAGTCTGATTCAGGACAAGGGTGATGCCCTGCTGGCGGCCATCAAGGCGAACCTGTCGGCCCTGCCCTTTCCACTTGAAGATCGTTTTGAACTGTGGCTGCTGGACTCGGCCGGTCTGCCGCTGGCCCTGGTGGACAGTGCCACCGAGGCCCCGGTGGGGGACGAGGTCGGTCATGTGCGCTGGAATCCCGGTCGCTGTTGCCGCGCCGAGTTTCGCGCCGGTGATCTGGAGGCAGCATGGCAGGCGGCCCTGCACGATACCGCTCATGCCGATGCACTCGCGTCACGCATCAATGCCGAAGACGGCGCGGGGCGACGGGCACGCTGGCTGGAACGCGATGAACAGGGCGGCGGGGTGTTCGTGCATCCTGAGGCCGGGGACGAGACGGCCTGCCTGGCGCGTCACTGGTTTCCACCGCTGTTGTTGCGCGCCCACTGGGAAGATGCCCTGACCGAGCACCTGGTGCGTGCCTTTCATGCCTGGCAGGCACCATGGTTGTTGTTGCTCGATACCCTGACTCGGCGTGAACGGGCGGCGCTGGAACAACTGGCCTGCCGCCAGGCGGGACGTATCGCTGAGCAGTTCCGACTCTATCCCGACGTGGTGGACAGGGATCGGCTGACTGCGGCACGCGTGCAGGCGAAGATGGGATTGCCGGCGGCAGAGGGTGAGAGTACGGAACCGGAGATCCTGTCGCCGTTCTATCTGGAATTGTGAGGGATCGGGCAGGCGAAGGTGTGGTTTATTTTTCCCATTCCATGACGATGGGTTTTTCGCGTTTTTCCAGCAGGCGTTCTTCGGCCTCCAGCTCACTGCCGGCGAACATGACCTTGATGGTGACCGTCGAACCTTCCTCCAACTGGCTGCGTTGTTCGCGGGCGAAGGTCTTGGCTTCCCTGAAGCTGTCGAACTGGTTCAGCTTCTCAAGGTTTCTGACCATGGAGCCGGTGACGGGGGTGATGCGATAGACGTAATAGGGCATGGCGTGATCTCGACGTGCTCATGGCCGGCGGGCCGGTTTAAGGTGCACTATTATAGCCCGTGCGACGCCGGGCTGAAACCGCGGCGCGATCCACGGGTGTGGCAATGAGCAGACAATCCGTGCGGAAATGCCTTCCTCCCGCCATGCTTGGCGCCGCCGGAATTTTTGTTACACTCACCCACTGTGAGGTCAATGAGGCAGGATTATGTCCCTGCGAGGAATGGTGCCGCCGGATCCGCAGACCGCAGTCTCGGAGGAATGTTTCGCGGTGGTCTATGTGCCGCGCCGCAGCCGCAAGCGATTTGCACGTGGCTGCGTGGGCGTGATGGATTCGGCCGAAGCGGCTCTGGCGAAAGCCGCACAGCAGGACAAGTGTTATGCCGCGCGCGTGGTAGGGCCATCGAAGTCCTCGGAGGGCCAGTATATCTACTACCTGCTGGAATGGCTGTAAATGCGCCCGACCGGAAACGGAAATTTTTCAGGAGAAGCCTGTTGTGGAAATGGATTTCGATGCTACGGCTGCCGAGGCCGTATCCTGCCGCTACGCCATCTGTGATGAGTCATCCTGTAATGTGCTGTACAACCGCCTGACTCCACTGGAGGCGCAGCTGCGTGGTCGGCCACGCATGGAAGCCCCGCGCCCTCTGCCCGCAAACGGGGACAAAATGGCGACCGGCGTGTCGCAACTGCGCCAGGTTTATCACTTCGATCCCATGAAGTTGCTGGCGGTATTCGATCACGTTTCCCTGCACCACGATTACATCATCGAGTTTCTCCTGCATCGGCCCACACCCGGGGCGGCCCCCGAGGCGCGGGTGTACGTCAGGAAGCGCTTCGTACCGGCCTTCATCCGCAATGCGCAACAGTTCGACATGGTATTCAGTGACGACGCCTGCGCCCTGCATCACATTGACTTCGAACGCAGTGCCGAAGGGGTTCTGCAGTTCTTTCTGTTGTGGTTCCATCTCACCAACCTGTTCCGCCCGGTGGATCGCCAGAGTGGTGGCGAGCTGGCCCTGTATGCCGAGGCGCAGAAAACTGCCTTCGAACAGGAGTACGGTCATGCGCTGGCCCCCGCGCAACGCCCCATGTTGAAACAACTCGACCTGCGACCACGCGTGGCGCTGGGTGAGAATTCGGCGACGGTGCAGTTACACAGCTTCGACTGGCAACACGGCGTACGGGAGCGTGAGTTTCGCATCGTCTATCCGCATCGTTTCGTGCCGCTGGGGACGGAGACGCTTATTCCCGTGCCCGTGCCGGCGCCGATGTGAGCGTGCGCAGGAAATCCAGGTAGGCGGCCTCATCCCAGGGGCGTCCGCCCAGGGCGAGATAGCGGATGTGGCCATCGGGATCGACCAGGTAGGTGGCGGGCAGGCCCCGGGGGCGCCAGGCCTCGGTGACGCTGCCGTCACTATCCAGCAGCGAAGGCTGGTCCGGCGCCACCGCGGCGAGAAACTCGAATACCGTATCCTCGGTCTCGCCGGTATTGATCACCACCACCTCCATGGACATGGCCGCCAGGCGGGGGACGGCACGCGCCAGTGCGGGCATCTCGCGGCGGCAGGGGGCACACCAGCTGGCCCAGAAATGCACGAAGCGCCAGCTGCCATGGCGTCTGAAACGGTAGCGCCGGCCGTCCATGTCGGCCAGTTCGAACAGTGGGGCAAGGCGAGGCGGCGTGACAGCCATGATGCCCTTCGGCAGCGGCGTGGCACTGGCCGGGTCGGGCAGCAGGAACACCCCAACGAGGAGGACCAGTGTGGCCAGCCTCGTCAATCCACGTGTCGTCAATCCACGGCGCATGGAATGTCTCCAGTCTCGATACGGAGGGTCTCACCCGTGCCGTGTGGGCCGGTGTGAAATACGGCTTCGATGCGAATGGGGCCGTCCCCCCGGGGCAGGATGATGTTGCCACCTTCACCTTCATCGGGCTGGAAGTCCAGCGTCTCCGGCAGCAGGGTCCAGCGGAAGGTGGCGCGCAGGCCGGCGCGGATGCCGAGTTCCTCCCAGCGTCGCTGCCAGTGGCTGCGCAGCAGGCGCGCCAGGGGTTTGCCCTTGCGGGTAAAGCGCCAGTCCTTCAGGTCGTGCCACAGGACTTGCCGACTGCGATTGCGTATGCCGACCGTGATGAAGCAGGTTGCCGCCAGCTCGGCCAGGGCCGCGGGCGGGAAACCACGGGCTTCGTAGAAGGCACGGATCTGTTGCGGGCTGCGCGGCATGAAACGCAGCCGCAGGCGGGCATCCTGGTATTCAAGGCGTTTTGCGGCCGTGGCCGGTGCGCCTGGTACGGTTGTGGGCAGCAGGCCGAGTAGCGTTACGGCAAGCAGCACGCCGAGGAAATCGCGCCGCGGGGCGCCAGGTGGTTGGCAGCGAAGCATGGGCGCAGTATAAAACGGTATGGAAATCGAAGACAGGTGCATCCATACACTGGGCCACGGTGATCGGGAACTGAAGCCCTTTCTGGCGCTGCTGCTGGCCCACGGTATCGAGACGGTGCTGGACATCCGTGCCCAACCTGCTTCGGGTCGTTTCCCGCATTTCACCATGGACGTCCTGCGCCAGAGCCTCGGGGACATCGGTATCCACTACCACTGGGCCGGCCGCCACCTGGGTGGACGGCGCGAAGCGCGGCCAGACACGGTACACGAGGCGCTGGCGGATCCCGGCCTGCGTGGTTTTGCCGACCACATGCACAGTCCGGAATTTCTGACCGCCATGCGCCAGATGCAGAATCTCGCCGCGGCCTCGCCCAGTGTCATCCTGTGCGCGGAACGTGATCCGCAATTCTGCCACCGTCGCCTGATCGCCGATCACCTGGTGCTGGCAGGCTGGACGGTGATCCACCTGCTCGATGAGAAACGTGCGCAGGAACACCTGCTCAGTCCCGAGGCGCGGCGCGAATCAGCGGAGTTGATCTATGACAGGTATTGAAACATGGCGTTGTGCTCCCATATTACTGCCGTCGTTTGTGGCCCGGTAGCGCACAGTTCTGAATTCAGAAAGAGGTTTCTGCACGATGCCGGGTAAGCTCGGGATGAGCGGTAGAACTCGGCGGCGGATACCTGTAACGTCGAACCGACGTTCAGCCATGACGGGAATGCTGCGTTGCCGGCGGCGCAAGTCGTGCAGTAACATACTGCAAGGGGGATACTGGTCATGACCACTGCGAGCCTGAAGCGAAGCGCCGACAGCCATGCCGCGCTGATTGCGGTACTACTTGTCATGGCCCTCAGCCTGCTGGTGCAACACGATGTCGATACGCGTCGTACTCTGTTGTTCCTTACCGGCGTCGGTCTCGGCGTCACGCTGTTACACGCGGCCTTTGGTTTTACCGGCGGCTGGCGTCGCCTCTACCTGACCGGCGAAGGCCGCGTGGTGCGTGCGCAGATCCTCCTGCTGGCACTCACTTCCCTGCTGTTCTTCCCCCTGCTGGGCGATGTCTTTCCAGGCCTTTCAGTGAATGGTGCCACGGGGATCTTTGGCGTGGCGGTGCTGGTGGGGGCCTTCATGTTCGGTATCGGCATGCAGCTTGCCGGGGGATGTGGTTCCGGTACGCTGTTTACCGTCGGCGGCGGTAATGTCGGTATGCTCATCGTGCTGATATTTTTCATCCTCGGCAGTTTCGTTGCCACTGCACACGTGGGCTGGTGGTGGGCCCTGCCCAACATCGGCAAACCGACCCTGATCGCAAAGCTTGGCTGGTTACCAGCGCTGCTCCTGCAGATGGTGGTCTTTGCCTTGCTCTACGCCATCGTGCGTCACTATGAGCGCAAACGACGCGGCCGTGTCGCCACCCTGCAGGAGAAAGAGGATAATCGTCCGGTGCTCGATCGCCTGATCTTTGGCAACTGGCCACTGTGGTGGGCGGTGGTAGGTATCGCAGTGCTCAATCTCGTGACACTGCTGTTGTCCGGTCACCCCTGGACCATTACCTTTGCCTTCGGCCTGTGGGGTGCGAAGATCTTTACCGCCCTGGGCGGGGATGTCAGTAACTGGGATTACTGGAGCGGAGGCTATGCGGCGCGTGCGCTGGCGAGCAGCGTGCTGGCCGATGAGACTTCGCTGATGGACTTCGGCATCATTCTCGGTGCCATGCTGGCCGCAGCACTGGCCGGCAAGTACGCGCCGGATCGGCACATCGATCGCAAGCGGATCATGCTGGCCATCACGGGAGGCTTCCTGATGGGCTACGGCGCGCGCCTTGCCTTCGGGTGCAACATCGGCGGCATGATGGCGGGGATCGTTTCCGGTAGCCTGCATGGCTGGCTGTGGCTGCTGGCCGGTTTCACCGGCAGCCTGTTCGGGCTGCGTATGCGTGCCTGGCTGGGTGTCGATCGACCGCGGGGAAAACAGGCATGAAGATCAGCAATCGTTTCATCATGGGCTCGGCACTGAGTATTGCCGCCATCGGCATCGCCATCGATCACACGCGCCACCGCCTGCCCGAGGTGGAAACGCCCGCGGCACAGGCGGAAGATGTCTATGCCAGTCCCTGCTCACTGGAAGATTCACCCTGTTCCCTGGGTGAGAGTCCCTGTTCGCTGGGCGATGTGCCGGGCGAGTCACCCTGTTCGCTGGAGGAAAACCCCTGTTCCCTGGGTGGGGTCTCACCCTGCAGCCTGTGAGGTGCGCATGGATCAGGAATCACCGTCACCCGCGCTGCCCGAAGTGAGCGAAGCGGCCCTCGGCCTGTTGCACTGCATCGAAGCGCTGGCGCAGGAGCAGACCAACCCGGTGCTGTTACTGCTCAGGGACGTGGCGCGTCTCGAGGCCGGACGGCGCTATCCGCAGGAGAGCCTGTTATTGATGGGGGATCGCTGGCGCTGTTTCTATCATTGCCACGACTCACCGGCAAAATCCCCTGAAGAACACGGGCATTTTCATTTTTTTGCTGCCTGTGGTGACGGGACGGTACGCCGCTGGACCCATGTGGCAGCCCTGTCCATGGACCAGCAAGGCCAGCCTCTGTGCTGGTTTACCGTCAACCGCTGGGTCACCGACGGGCCATGGGTGGCGGCCCAGGCGCTGGGCGGGCTCCTGCACTGGCAACAGGTGGGGGAGAAAATACCCCTGTTGCAGCGCTGGCTTTCTCTGGCAGCACAGTTCTACGCCGGTACGATCCTTGATCTGCTGAGTCAGCGTGACCATAAATTGATGGAGATCAAGCCGGCTTCACCACAGGCTGATATTCTT
>DRKU01000110.1 GCA_011051615.1 Gammaproteobacteria bacterium | reverse complement strand
GGTCATGTGCGTAATCGTCCATGAAGGCGCAGGGACCGTAGTCGATAGTCTCGCCGGCGATGGACATGTTGTCGGTGTTCATCACGCCATGAATGAAGCCCAGTTGCATCCACTTCGCGATCAATGCCGCCTGTCTGTCTGCTACAGACTCGAACAGGGCGACATACGGGTTGTCATCCCCCGCCACGTTGGGGTAGTTGGTGGCGATGACGTGGTCGGCGAGATTTTTCACGGCACCCAGATCGCCCCGCGCGGCAAAGTACTGAAAGGTGCCGATGCGCACGAAGCTCGTTGCCACACGCGTGATCACGCCGCCCGGCAGCGGCGTATCGCGTGCGACCTGCTCGCCCGTCGCCACGGCCGCCAACGCACGGGTGGTGGGCACGCCGAGTTTCGCCATGGCCTCGCTGACCAGGTATTCACGTAATACCGGACCGAGCGCCGCACGGCCGTCCCCGCCGCGCGAAAAGGCCGTCTGCCCCGAGCCTTTGAGGTGCAAACCGTAGTGTTTGCCATCCTTGCCGGTCACTTCACCGAGCAGGATGGCACGGCCATCGCCCAGTTGGGGGCTGAAGCTGGCGAACTGATGGCCTGCGTAGGCCATGGCCAGGGGTTGCGCGCCCGAGGGCAGCCGGTTGCCGGCAAACACCTGCGCGAGTTCGTCATCGTCGGCGTCGCGGCACTGGATGCCCAGTTCCTCCGCCAGGGCGTGATTGAACTTGATCAGTCGCGGCGCGGCCACCGGCTCGGGTTCTGTCACTTCATGGAACGACGGCCCCAGGGCGACGTAACGGTTGTCGAAGGGAATGGTCAACATTGGGCGGCAGCGGACATCCATGCTTGATACCTACAGGGTGCGCACCTTGTCCAGCATGGCCTGCGCGTGGCCATCGGGTGACACGCCGTAGATTACGTCGGCAAGTTTGCCCTGCTTATCAATGAGAAAGGTCGAGCGCACGATACCCGGTTTTTTGATGCCGTTCTTCTCCTTTTCCTGCCACACGCCATAGGCCTCGCACAATGTGCCATCGGTGTCGGCAAGCAGATCGATGGCGAGTCCGTACCTGTCGATGAAGGCTCGGTGGCTGTCGCAGGGATCCTTGCTGACACCCAGCACGACGGTATCCAGCACCGCAAACGCATCGACCAGCGCGGTAAACTGATTCGCCTCGATGGTGCAGCCGGGGGTGTCGTCTTTCGGGTAGAAGTACAGGATGACGTTCTTGCTGCCGGTAAAGTCGCTGAGGCTGATGATCTGGTTGTTCTGATTCGGCGTGCTGAACGCCGGTGCGTCCTGATTCGGCTCGAGCATGGCCCGTCCTCCGCAAGTATGAGACTGGTGCAGAGATACTACAGGAGCGGAACGGTCGAGGAATACCGGATGTTTGCGCGGTTACTTGAACCTGCGAAATGATGCGGCCCGCCGGGTGGCAGGGAGCGGGGAAACCGGTGCCCAGGTTAGCGATCGGGGCTGTTCAGCTGAGTACGGGCCGGCGCACCACGCTCAGTCCGGGAGGTGGTCCGGGTGGTTACCCGGCGACCCGCTCCCTTGAAAACTTCTTCTCCAGCCGCATATGGACAGAAGGATCCTCTCATTCCCACAACAGGAGCAAAATCATGGCAATCGAAAAAGTGGAAAAAACCGACCTTGGCCATTACTTCGACAACCTGAGTCGGGTCCTGCCGACCGAGAGCGTCGACATCGAGGTAGTTGGGCGCGACGTGGGTGACCAGCCCGCGGCGCAAGGCGCCAGGCTCGAGGGTATCTCTTACGATGCCGCCAATGACACCATCGTGCTCTACCTGGGTAACTCCGGTGAACACAATATTGCAGGCCCAACAGAAGTCTATGTGGATCAGGATGATGATGGTCTCAAAAGCATCGAGGTCACATGTAAGGAAGGCCACAAACACATCGTCAAGCTCACGTAGGCACGCGGGTTCCCGGTTTCAGCCGGTGGACCAGTAAGTCAGGAGGTGCTCCGGCGCTACGTTTGTGGGCTGTTCTCAATCGGCCACCTGACTGATACGCTGCCTGAGATCGGGTGAGGAGGCAAGAAAGTCAGTTAGCGCGTCGACCGGCATGGGCCGGGCGAAATGATAGCCCTGGAAACGATCACAGCCGAATTCGTCCAGCAAGCTGGCCTGTGCCGCGGTTTCCACGCCTTCGGCGAGGACAGGGATCCCCAGCCCCTTGCCGAGACTGATGATGCTCTGGATCAACTGGCGGTCCTGTTGATCGGTGAGGATATCCTGCACAAAGCCCTTGTCGATCTTGAGCTCACTGATGGGCAGCTTGCTCAACAGGCTGAGCGAGGAATAACCCGTGCCAAAGTCATCCAGCGAAATACCCAGCCCATTGCTGCGTAGCTCATCAAGCACGACCCGGGCACTCTCCACATCTTCGATGAAAAGACTCTCCGTGATCTCCACCACCAGTTGCAGACCATCCTGCTTGCGTTTGCACCCAAGTTCGATCAGCTCGGTGACAAACACACCATCGAACAACTGGCTGACCGAAGTATTGATAGCAAGGCGAAAATCGCCTTCACCTGGCCATGTCTCGATGCGGCTGATCTCCTCGAGCGCGGTGGTGATGACGAAATGACCCAGCTCGCGCATCATGCCCATGGACTCGGCCACGCTGATGAGTTCATCCGGGGGCACATTCCCCAGGGCGGGATTCTGCCAGCGCAACAGCGCCTCGACACCCAGCAAACGGCCGGTGTGGGCATCCACCTGTGGCTGGTAGACCAGGTGAAACTGCCCTTTTTCCAGCGCGGAACTCAGTTCCCGCTCGATGTGTCCGCTACGTTCGCTGCGTTGTTCCAGATGAGACGCATAGGCGTAGATCCCGCAGCGTAGTCGCTTGGCCTCGTACATGGCCATGTCCGCCTTGCGTAACAGTTCATCCAGCTCACTGCCATCGAGCAGTGACTGCGCCACACCGATACTGGCACGAATGGAAAACTCCAGACCGCCACAGTGAATCGGCACCCTGAGTGCGCCAATGAAGCGCTTACAGGTCTGCTCCAGGCCACTGTCATACTCCCCATCCATGAGAACGATAAACTCGTCACCACCCTGGCGGATGGTCAGGGCCGAGGAAAAGCTTTGTTCGATGCGCCGCGCCACTTCGCGCAGGATCACGTCTCCCACCGAGT
>DRKU01000109.1 GCA_011051615.1 Gammaproteobacteria bacterium | reverse complement strand
GCTGTGCCGCGGGCAGGTGAACCCCTCGGTGGGGCCGCTGTCGGAGGAGCGTTGGAAAGGGTGCGGGAACATGGGAGAAAAACACGTTGGCACGTAGCCTGTTAGCCAGACTTTCGCCGTCGGCCGGCCTGCCACGGCTGCCCACGGTAGCCGAAGTGCGCGCCATGCCATGGCAGCGCTGGCTGGTGCGTTCTGGCCCGCGCGCGGCCCTCATCGTTGCCCTTTTACTGCTTGTATCCACGCTGGTGGATATCGGCTGGTGGGTGGTTACTTCGCCTGCCGATGACACAGGGCCAGCGGCCCGTCCGGCGGCGCCGAGCGCCCCTTCGCCCGGCCGGGCCCGGGTGCGCTACCGCGACGTGGCCGGGCTGCACCTGTTCGGCCGGAGCGCCGGCGTGGCGGCGCCGGCCACAGCGGATATTCGCGAGACCCGCCTGCAACTCAAACTGCTCGGCGTATTTGCCGCCGATGAGCCGGCGCGCTCGTATGCCATCATTGCCGATCCGCAGAAACGCGAGGACGTCTACCAGATCGGCGACACTTTGCCTGGCAATGTGCGCCTGCAGGCCATTCATCCCGACCAGGTGATCCTCGAGCGCAATGGCAAGCTGGAGAAGCTGCTGTTGCCGCAGGAATTTCTTTCCACCGCCGCCCCGGCTGTGCCCGCCGGGCCCGGTGTGCGCCCTGCACCCACCGCCGTTCCCCAGGCGCAACCCAGACAGAGCCTGCGCGAGGTGTGGCAGACCTTCCACGCGAACCCGGACGCCGTGATGAAAAATATTCGTATCACGCCGGCCATGGGCCCCGACGGTCGTATCATGGGTTACCGGGTCAACTACCGTGACCGTGCCCTGCTGAACAAACTGGGTATTCGGCCCACGGATATCATTACTGCCGTCAACGGGTTGCCGTTGACCGATCCCACTTCCGTTCTGCAGCTGGAAGGCCTGCTGCGGGACCTGCAACCTTTCACCGTGACCCTGACCCGACGGGGGCAGGAACAAACCGTGGACATTCAACCGTGATGCATGACAACAAGACCAATAATCGGCGCCGGCTCCATCCCGCTGCCTGGCTGCTACTGACCCTGTTGCTGGGGGGAGTGATCCTGCCCGTGGCCCGGGCGGCCGATCCGGTGCCGACGGTGGTGCTGGCCATGAAGGACGTGGACATCCGCAAGGTCATCGAGACGGTCTCGCGCGCGACGGGCAAGAACTTCATCATCAGCCCGGATGTGAAGGGCATGAAGGTCACGGTGATCTCCCACACGCCCATGAATGCCGACCAGGTCTACCAGGTATTTCTATCCATCCTCAAGGTCCACGGGCTGGCCGCCATTCCCAGCGGCGATATCATCAAGATCGTGCCCGAGGTGGCGGCCAAGCAGGAGGGTGTGGAGGTGGCCACGCCGCGTCACCCCGGTGTCGGCGACGATTTCGTCACGCGCGTCATCGAGGTGCGCCACGTGGATGCCGGGCAACTGGTGCCCATCCTGCGCCCACTGGTGCCGCAGCGCGGTCACCTGGCGGCCTATCCGGCCTCCAACGTGCTGGTGATTTCCGACCGCGCCGCCAACATCAGCCGCCTGGCCGAGATCATCCGCCGCATCGACCAGTCCACTGGCGGTGAACTGGAGGTGATCCCGCTCGAACACGCCGCCGCCAGTGAAATCGTGCGCATCCTCGAACAGTTGCAGCGCAAGGATCCCAAGGGCGCCGCCTCTGGTCCGCGTATCGTCGCCGATGACCGCACCAACAGCATTCTGCTGGCAGGTGACCAGGCCTCGCGCCTGCGCCTGCGCGCCATCATCGCCCACCTGGACACGGCAGTGGACGTGGGTGGGCAGACCCATGTCATCTACCTCAAGAATGCCAATGCCAAGGACCTGGTGCCGGTGCTGACCGGCGTCAGCGAGAGCATTACCGCGCCGAAGACACCGGGTGCAGCCGCGCCGGCGCCGGCCAACCGGCCCAACATCAATATCCAGGCCGACGAGGCCACCAATGCGCTGGTCATCAATGCACCACCGGAAGTGTTTCGCTCGCTGCGCGCGGTGATCCGCCAGCTGGACGTGCGCCGTGCGCAGGTACTGGTGGAGGCGGTGATCGCCGACATGTCGGTGGACACCACGCGCGAACTGGGCGTGCAGTGGGTGGTCGATGGCCGTGGCGGCGGTAACGCCGTGGGCGTGGTCAACTTCACCCTCGGCACACCCATCTCGGCGCTGGCCAACCTGGAGAATCCGCCTGCGCTAAATGGTTTCAACTTTGGCATCGGCGATCTCACCGGCACCAATCAGTTCGCCGCGTTGCTCTCCGCCCTGTCCGGTGACGCCAGTACAAATATTCTTTCCACGCCCTCGGTACTGACCCTGGACAACGAGGAAGCCGAACTGGTGGTGGGCCAGAACGTGCCGTTCATCACCGGCTCCTTCAGCGGTACCGGCAGTGGCGGCAGCAACCCGAGCAATCCTTTCCAGACCATCCAGCGCGAGGACGTGGGCCTGACCCTGCGCATCAAGCCGCAGATCAACGAAGGCAATGCCATCACCCTGGACGTGGAGCAGGAAGTCTCGTCCATCAGCCCCAGTACCCAGGGCGCGGACCTGATCACCAACAAGCGTTCCATCAAGACCACCGTGCTGGTGGAAGATGGACAGATGGTAGTGCTCGGCGGGCTGATCCGCGAAGAGCTGCAGGAGTCCGAGCAGCGTGTGCCGGGTCTGGGCGACATTCCCGTGCTTGGCTGGCTGTTCCGCTACCAGCGCACGCAGAAGGTCAAGAGCAACCTGATGGTCTTCCTGCATCCCACCATTCTCAAGGACCCGGCCCTGCAGGCGGGTTACACCAGCCTCAAGTACAACTATATTCGCGCCGAGCAGATGGCGATCCGCGAAGAGGGCGTCCCGCTGATGGCGGACGAGGCCTCGCCGCTGTTGCCCGAACTGAAGGACTACCTGACCCTGCCGCCGGCCTACGACGATGTGGCTGGCACCAATGCCGTGCCCGAGGAGCCCATCCGCGCCCTGCAACTGCCGCCGGAGGCGCCGGGTGACTGAGGCCCTCGCCAGTGCACCGCGCCGTCTGCCGTTTGCCTTTGCCAAGCGACATGGCGTGCTGGTGGCCGAGGATCGTGGTGAGGCGCTGGCGGTCATGCACCGTGAAGATATCGCGCCCGAGTCGCTCATCGAGTTACGTCGCTACTTTGGTGTCCCGCTCCAGTTGCAGGCGATCAGTGGTGCCGAGTTCGATCGCCTGCTGCAACAGACCTACGAGTCGGATTCCAACTCCACCCAGCAAGTCATGGAGGGGCTGGGCGAGGAGCTGGATCTCAGCAGCGTGGCGCAGGAACTGGGCGAACCGGAAGACCTGCTCGAGACCCAGGACGACGCCCCCATCATTCGCCTCATCAATGCCCTGTTGACCCAGGCGGTCAAGGAAGACGCCTCGGATATCCACATCGAACCCTACGAGAATCGCCTGCTTATTCGCATGCGTATCGACGGCACCCTGCGCGTGGTGCTCGAACCGCCGCGCCTGCTGGCGCCGCTCATCGTCTCGCGTATCAAGATCATGGCACGCCTCGACATCGCAGAAAAACGCCTGCCCCAGGACGGGCGCATCTCGTTGCGCATCGCCGGGCGCGCGGTGGACGTGCGCGTCTCCACGCTGCCCTCGGGACAGGGCGAGCGCGTGGTGCTGCGTCTGCTCGACAAGCAGGCGGGACGGCTGGACCTGTTTCATCTCGGCATGGCGCAGACGACCCTCGATGCCACCGATCGACTTATTCACAAGCCCCACGGCATTATCCTGGTCACCGGACCCACAGGCTCGGGCAAGACCACCAGCCTGTACGCGGCGCTGGAACGGCTCAATGACACCAACCGCAACATCATGACCGTGGAGGATCCCATCGAGTACTACATCGACGGCATCAGCCAGACCCAGGTCAACACCAAGGTGGACATGAGTTTCGCGCGTGGCCTGCGTGCCATCCTGCGCCAGGACCCGGACGTGGTGATGGTGGGCGAGATCCGTGACCTGGAGACGGCTCAGATCGCCGTGCAGGCCAGTCTCACCGGCCACCTGGTGTTCTCCACCCTGCATACCAATACCGCCATCGGTGCAGTGACGCGCCTGCGCGACATGGGGGTGGAACCGTTCCTGCTTGCCTCCAGTCTCATTGGCGTGCTTGCCCAGCGCCTGGTGCGCACCCTGTGCCCGCACTGCAAACGGCCGCACACGGCCGATGCCGCCGAGCGGCAGACCCTCGGTGTGACCGACGACACCGAGGTCATCCTGTACGAACCGGTGGGATGCGAAGAGTGCAGCGACAGTGGCTACCGTGGACGCACCGGTATCTACGAGCTGGTAGAGATCAACGACGAGTTGCGCACCATGATCCATGACGAGCGCAGTGAACACGATCTCGAGGCCACTGCACGCCGTCACTGGCCGGGGATCCGTGACGACGGCATGCGCCGCGTGCTGGCCGGTGACACCACCCTCGAAGAAGTCCTGCGGGTCACCAGCGAGTAAGGTGCAGACCATGAATCGACTTCTTCCTCAGTCCTCGCTCCGCGTAACTTACACCTGATCTTATGGCCGCCTACGAATATGCCGCCTTCGATACCCGTGGACGCGAGAAAAAAGGTGTCCTCGAAGGGGACTCACCGCGCCAGGTGCGTGCGCAACTGCGTGAGCAGGGGTTGTTGCCGGTGTCGGTGGAGCCGGTGTCGGAAAAAGAGGAGACCCGCAGTGGCGGGCTGAGTTTCCGGCGCGGCATCGGCGCCGCCGACCTGGCGCTCATCACCCGCCAGCTCGCCACCCTGACGCGCTCGGGCCTGCCACTGGACGAGGCCACCGCCACGGTGGCGCGCCAGAGCGAAAAGGTGCGCGTGCAACGCCTGCTGCTCGGCGTGCGCGCACGCATCATGGAAGGCCACAGCCTGGCCGACGGCCTGGGCGAATTCCCCCACGTGTTTCCCGATCTCTACCGCGCCACGGTGGCCGCCGGTGAACAGTCGGGGCATCTGGACACGGTACTCGAACGCCTGGCCGACTATACCGAGGCGCGTCAGGCGCTGCAGTCGCGTATCCAGTTGGCGTTGTTCTATCCGGCCATCCTCACCGTCATGGCGGTGCTGGTGGTGGGCCTGTTGCTGAGCTACGTGGTGCCCGAGGTGGTACAGGTCTTCGAGGGCATGGACGAGGAGTTACCCCTCATCACGCGTATCCTCATCGCCATCAGCGATTTTACCAAGGCCTGGTTCGGCTGGATCCTGGCCGGTCTCGTGGCGGCGGGCTTCGGCTTTCGTTACCTGCTACGCCAGGAAGGGCCACGTGAGCGGTTTCACCACTTCCTCTTGCGCCTGCCGGTGGTGGGCAGGCTGGTGCGCGGCACCAACACGGCGCGTTTTGCGCGTACCATGAGTATTCTGGTCAAAAGTGGTGTTCCGGTACTTGAAGCACTGCGTATCGCCGGCGAGGTGATGCATAATCTTCCCATGCGCGAGGCGGTGCAGGCCGCGGCGCACCGGGTGCGCGAGGGCGGCAACCTGGCCGGTTCACTGGAGCAGGGCCGCATGTTTCCGCCCATGCTGATCAATCTCATCGCCAGTGGCGAGGTGAGCGGCAACCTGGAGGAAATGCTCGAGCGCGCGGCGTTGAACCAGGAACGCGAGTTGGAGATGACCATCGCGCGCCTCATGGGGCTGCTCGAACCGGTGTTGATCGTGGTCATGGGCATGGTGGTGCTGTTCATCGTGCTGGCCATTCTGTTGCCCATCTTCAACCTCAACGACCTGGTGAAATGAACACACGCATACCTTCGACCCGGCACTGTAGCGGGGTCGTGATGATGACTCTGGAGGACAGGTAAAATGCACAGGCAGTCAGCAAGATCGGTGCGGGGTTTTACCCTCATCGAGATCATGGTGGTGGTGGTGATCATCGGCATTCTCGCCGCGGTAGTGGTGCCGAAGATCATGGAGCGTCCCGAACAGGCCAAGATCACGGCCGCCAAACACGATATCACCAAGTTCGTCGAGGCCCTCGATCTCTATCGCCTCGACAACGGCAACTATCCCACCACCGATCAGGGGCTGGAAGCACTGGTGAGAAAACCCTCCACCAATCCCATTCCGCGTGCCTGGCAGGAGGATGGTTATATAAAGAAGGTGCCGCTGGATCCCTGGAACAACCCCTACCAGTATCTCAGTCCCGGTACACGCGGCAAGATCGACGTCTATTCGCTGGGACCGGATGGTGAGCCCAGCGACGACGACATCGGCAACTGGTAAGCGGTATTGCACATGTGCACCCTCTCTACCCTGAGCTCCCGCCTGCAGATGCGCCGCGCGCGCGGCCTGACGCTGGTGGAGATCCTCGTGGTGGTGGTGCTCATCGGTATCATTCTGAGCCTGGCGACCCTGTCGCTCAGTACCGCCGGCCCGCAGGTGAAGATGCGCGAGGAGGGTCGCCGCCTGTTGCGTCTCATGGAACTGGCGCGCGAGACGGCCATCTTCGAGTCGCGCGAACTGGCGCTGGTGATGGACGAGGAGGGATATCGCTTTCAGGAGCTGCGTGCCCGCCAGTGGCAGGATATTACCGACGACGAGGTGTTGCGCGCGCGCAAGCTCGACGCGGGGATCCGCATGCGCCTGCGTCTCGAAGCGACGGAGGTGAGCTTCGGTGAAGATGAGGGAGTGAACCCGCCACGAGTATTCCTGTTGTCCAGTGGTGAGGCGACACCGTTCGAGTTGCAACTGGAGGCCGATGGGTCCGGCTGGCGTTACCTGCTGGTCGGTGACAGCCTGGGGCACTTCGAGCTGCGCCAGCCTGAAACACCGGGGGCATCGGGCTGACATGACCATCTCACAGCCTCGCTTGCGCAGTTCGGCAGCAGGTTTCACCCTGCTGGAGGTGCTCATCGCCCTGATGTTTGTCGGCCTGGCGCTCGGCGCCATCATGAAAGTGGGCGGCGCCAGTGCACGTAACATCGCGCATCTCAAGGACAAGACCATCGCCCACTGGGTGGCGACCAACAAAGCGACCGAATGGCGCATGGCGCGCCTGTGGCCGGAACCCGGACGCCAGAGCGGCACCGAGGTGATGGCCGACCGTGAGTGGCGCTGGGAGATCACCATCAATGAAACGCCCGATCCGGACATGCGTCGCCTGGACATTGCCGTGTATCCGGATCGTACCGGCGTGGTCGATCCGGTTACCGTTTACACCACCTTCGTGGGGCGTCCCTGATGTGGCGGCGGCAGACACGGGCGGGGTTTACCCTGGTGGAACTGCTGGTGGCCATGGCCATCTTCGCCCTGTTCGCCACCATGGCCTATGGTGGCCTGAGTACCGTGATGCAGACCCGTGCGCGTACCGACGCGGTATCGGCGCAGCTTACGGCATTACAGATGGCAGTCATGTTCATCGAGCGTGACACCGGCCAGATCGTTCCGCGTCCCGTGCGCGGCCAGTACGGTAGTGAAGTGCCGGCCCTGTTTACCTTCAGCGGCGATGAACAGGTACTGGAGTTTACCCGCACGGGCTATGCCAATCCCGCCGGCAGGCAACGCAGCCACCTGCAACGTGTGGCCTGGGCCTTTGCCGATCACAAACTCTACCGGTTGTCCTGGCCGGTGCTGGATCGCGCGCCGGACAGTGAGCCGGTGCGCGAAGTGTTGCTCGATGGCGTGGAGTCGGTAAGCTGGCGATTTCTCGATCGCAGCAACCGCTGGCACAACCAGTGGCCGCCGCTCAATGTCGATCCCAAATTCGCTGGCGAACTGCCGCGCGCGGTGGAATGGACCCTGACCGTAGACGGCTGGGGGCGCATCGTGCGCCTGGTGGAAGTGGTGCAGCCATCATGATGCGCATGGTTCATCATATCCGTGGCCGTAAACGTCAGCGCGGCATCGCCCTGTTGACTGCCATCCTGATCCTGGCGGTTGCCACCATCGCTGGTACGGCCATGACGGTGCGCGGACAGGTGGATATCCGCCGTGCATCCAACGTGCTGAATGGTGATCAGGCCGAGTCCTATCTCAGTGCGGGAGAAGTCTGGGCGGCACAGATCCTCAAGCGCGATCTCACCGACAACACCATCGATGCCCTGGGCGATCAATGGGCGCAGCAGCTACCGCCGCTGCCGGTGGACGGTGGGCAGATCAGCGGTCATATCGAGGATCTGCAGGGGCGTTTCAATATCAATACCCTGCTCTCGGAAGGCCGCCCCCAGGCCCTGCAGGTGGAACGTTTCCGACGTTTGCTGGCGGTGCTGGAGATCCCGCCGGAGCTGACCAATGCGGTGCTCGACTGGCTGGATGGCGACGAAGAGGCACAGTTCGACGGCGGTGCCGAGGATGCCGAATACCTGAGCCGACAACAGGGTGCCTACCGGACGGCCAACCGCGCCATGGTCAGTATCAGCGAGCTGCGTCTGGTGAAAGGCTTTAGCGAGGAATATTTCCGCAAGCTGGAACCCTATGTCTATGCCGTCGAGGCCAACACCGCCATCAACGTCAACACCGCGCCGGCACCGGTGATCGCCTGCCTGGTGGAAGGGCTCAGCCTGTCCAGCGCCGAGGATCTGGTCAAGCGTCGCGGTACGGCAGGCTACGCCAATGTCAATGCCTTCCTGCAGGATGATATATTTACCGGCACGGGCATCAAGTCCAACGGCCTGACGGTGCGCAGCAGTTATTTTCTGCTCACCGGCGAGGCCTGGATCGACCGGGTACGTCGCTGGCGTGTCAGTGTCATACAACGCATGGGCGTGGGTGGCCCCCGCGTGATCATGCGCAGCAAAGGATGGTTCTAGGTGGCGGGTTTTCTGTTCATCAGGGTAAGGGACTTCGATCCGCGTTCGCCACAGGCGGCGCGTTTCGAATGGGTGCGCGTGGCTGGCGATCGCCTGTTGATGCGCATGGCACAGGGCACGCTGGAAGATCTGCCGCAAAGCAGTGACAACGAGCAGGTGGTGGTGGTCATCCCCGGTAGCGAGGTGCTGCTCACCCGGGCACGCCTGCCGGGTGGTAACCGCCACAAGCTGTTGCGCGCGGCGCCCTATGCCATCGAGGATCAACTCATCGGCGACGTGGAGGATCAGCACGTGGCGCTGGGAGAACGCGGTGCCGATGGCCGCTACGCGCTGGCCGTGGTTGCACGCGACTATCTCGCTACCTTGCTTGATGCGCTGGAGCAACACGGCCTGTTGCCACACAGCCTGTTGCCGGATTTCCTCTGTCTGCCCTGTGCCGAGGGGACGTGGTCGGTGTTGCTGGCCGATGGTGTGGCCTGCGTGCGCCAGGGCCCGCAGGCGGGGTTTGCCTGTGATGCGGGTAATCTCGCCAGCCTGCTGGGCGTCGAACTGGCCGCCCGCGAGGAGGCAATGCCAGCACGACTCGAGCTTCATGCGTCACCCGATAGTGACGCGGACAGTATATTGACGCTGGAATTCAGACAACGTTTCGAGGCACTGGAGATCGTTTCGCGTTCACTGGATGTACACAGTGTCGGTGAGTGGCTGGCGCTGTCGGTGAACCCGGCGGCCGGGCTCAATCTGCTGCAGGGCGCCTTTGCCCGCGAGACCGCCTGGCAGGGTCGCTTCGGTCCCTGGCGTGCCGCGGCGGCGGTATTCGTCCTGTGGCTGGTGGTGCAGAGTGGTTTCGATGGCTACCGCTATTACCAGCTCCGCGAGGAAAGCGAGGCCCTGCGCACACAGATGGAGCAGGTCTTCAAACAGGCCTTTCCCGCTTCGCGCATCGTCAGGGGCCGCCTGCGTGAATACATGGCGCAACTGGTCACGAAGCTGCGCCAGGGTAGTGGCAGTGACGAATTCTCACTGGCGCAGATGCTGAGCGAGGTGGGCCCCGCCCTGAGTCGCAGCGGCGTGGCCGTCCAGAGTATCCAGTACCGCGAGGGTCGCCTCGACCTGCGCCTGCAGGCACGAGACCTGGCCAGTATCGACAAGCTCAAGCAGGTGCTGGCCGCCAACGGCAAGTGGCAGGTGGAAAGCGAGACCACCTCGCGCGGCGGCAAGGTGGACAGCGTGTTGCATATCCGGGAGAAGGCCTGATGCGCGGACTGGTAGACAAGTTGCGTCACTGGCTGGGTAGCCTGGAACCCCGCGAACGGCGCCTGGTGCTCGTTGCCGCGGCGGCGTTGATCGTGTTTCTGCCCTACCAGTTCATCTGGTCGCCGTTACAGAACGGTATCGAAGATCTGGAAACCCGTGTCGCCCGTGAGCGGCGTGACCTGGCCGCCATGCAGAGTCTGGCGCTCGAGGTGCAGCGTCTCAGGCAACAGGGGGCGGTAGCCGGGACACTGGCCGCGGGCCAGTCGCTGCTCACGGTGACCGATGCCAGTGCGCGCCAGCAGCTGGGCGTGGCAGTGGAAAATGTGCGTGAGGAAGGCGAGGGTGTACGCGTACAACTCAGGAATGCTCCCTTCGATGACGTCATGCGCTGGCTCGATGCCATGCAGCAACGCTACGGTGCCGTGGTCAGCGAGATCTCCATCGATCGCCAGAACGCGGGCCGGATCTCCGGGCGGGTGGTGCTGAGCCACTGATGGTGGAGTCGTTCACCCTCAAATACAGGCTGGCGCTGGTGCTGGCCGTGCTGACAGGGGTCGCAGTGCTGGCACTGTTGCGCATGCCGGCGGCCTTTGCCTGGCAGACCTTCCTTGCCGGCGATCCCGCCCTGCGCCAGTTTCAGCTCACCGGCCTCGAAGGTAGCGTGTGGCACGGTCGTGCCGTACAACTGCGCTACGGGCGTCTGCAGGCGGGCCCGTTGCGCTGGGACCTGGCCATGTTGCCGCTGGCATGGGGCGAGCTTTCGGCCACGGTACGCGTGGACGTCCCTCATGGCTTCGCCAGTGGTGACGTAGTGCTCTCCAGCGACGTGATAGCACTGGACGATGCACGCTTCCGTCTGCCCCTGGACCTGTTTGCACCGCTTATCTATGGTTCACCCTTCGTCCCGAGTGGCACACTCGAAGGTTCACTGGATAGCGCCATCATCGAGGCGGGCCAGCGCTGGCAACTGAGCGGTACGGTGGTGTGGGAGAACGCCGGGCTGGCGGGTGTCGACGGCCTGGATCTCGGCGCCATTCAGCTGGTTCTGACGCCCGGGGAAAACGGCACCCATGGCGTGTTACGTGATCGCGGCGGTATGCTGGGTATCGATGGCACCTTGCGCATCGATGCCGGCGGTCAGTACCGTCTCGACGCCTATCTTACGCCGCGCGCCCAGGTGAGTGATCAACTGCGTTCGGTACTGGGTTTTCTTGGTCGTGCCGATGCCCAGGGGCGCTACACCCTGCGCCTCAATGGCAGGCTCATGCCATGATCCTTCGGTCCGCGTGGCTCACTACGCGCACCGGCCTCATTCGATGCCCAGTTTCTTCAGGCGGTAGCGCAGGGCGCGGAAGGTGATGCCCAGCAGTTTGGCGGCCGCGGTCTTGTTGTAGCGGGTCTGCTCCAGCGCCCTGAGGATGGCCTCGCGTTCTTTCTGATCGAGGTAGGGTTCCAGTTGTGCAGCCGCCGAGGCCGCATCCCCGGCGGTGGCATTCTCCGGTAGCTGGAGATCCGCCGGTTCGATGGTATCGTCTTCGCACAGGGTCATGGCGCGTTCAAGGATATTTTCCAGTTCACGTACGTTGCCGGGGAAGGGGTAGGCCGCCAGCGCCGCGCTGGCGGCGGCGGAGAGAACGGGCTTTTCCACACCCCAGTCGGTGGCAATACGATCGAGAAAGTGATCGACCAGCTCGGGAAGGTCCTCGACCCGTTCGCGCAGGCTGGGGACTTCCACGCCAATGACATTGATACGGTAGAAAAGGTCCTGGCGGAACTCACCGGCCCCGACCATGGTGGCAAGATCCTTGTGTGTGGCGCTGAGAATACGCACATCGACACGCACCTCCTGCTGGGCGCCGACCGGGCGCACGGCCTTTTCCTGGATGGCACGCAGCAGCTTGACCTGCATGTGCAGCGGCAGGTCGGCGACTTCATCGAGAAACAGGGTGCCACCGTCGGCGGCCTGGAAGAGCCCCGCCTTGTCCTCGCTGGCACCGGAGAAGCTGCCCTTGCGATGGCCAAAGAACTCACTTTCCATCAGCTCGGTGGGGATGGCGCCACAGTTGACGGGCACGAAGGCGTTCTTCGCCCGTGGCCCGCTGTCATGAATGAGGCGCGCCACCAGTTCCTTGCCGGTACCGGACTCGCCATGGATGAAGACTGGCGCCTGGCTGCGGGCCAGTTTTTCGATGGTGCGGCGTGTGCGTGCCATGGCGGCCGAGCTGCCCAGCAGGCGTTGTGGTGATGCCCGCTGTGTTTCCTGCGATTCCGTCGACAGTTTCAGTGCCGTGGAAATGAGTGCGCGCAGGACATTGAGATCTACCGGCTTGGAGACGAAATCGAAGGCGCCGGCCTTGAGGGCCTCGATGGCAGATTCCATGTTGCCATGGGCGGTGATCATGGCGACCGGAATATGCGCATACGCCTGCTGGATGAAGCGCACCAGCTCGATGCCATTGCCGTCGGGCAGTTTCATGTCGGTCAGGCAGACGTCGAAATCTTCCTCGGCCAGCAATGCACGGGCTTCCGCCAGGTTCGCGGCGGAACGTGTATCGATATCCATGCGCGAGAGCGTGATCTCCAGCAGCTCCCGGATATCCGGTTCGTCGTCGACGACGAGGGCATGAGGCGCCTGTTGCTTGTTCCTGGCCATATTGCGTTGAGCTTACCCGATATGCTTGCGTGGATCCTGGAAGCTGATACGAAAACAACTGCCACCGGTCGGTCCGGGCAGGTAGTTGATGTGTGCCTGGTTAGTTTCGGCCAGTTCGCGCGAAATATAAAGGCCCAGGCCGGTGCCTTCGGCCTCGGTGGTAAAAAACGGTTCGAAGATCTTCTGCAGGGTATCGGCATCCAGTCCCGGGCCGTGGTCGATGACATCGAGGAAGGGGCGGCCAAATTCCTCGGCGATGCCGCCGCGCAGCTCGATCTGGGGGCTGCTGTTCACTTCGCGGCTGTGACGAAAGGCATTGTCACACAGGTTGGTCATGATCTGTTCCAGATGCAGCTTGTCGAAGCGAATGACGATATTCTCGGGTTGCAGTTCCACCACGAAGGCGGATTCCGGCAGATCGTGATCGCGGCAATAGTTGCTGATGAAGCTTTGCAGAAATTCGCGCAGTTCGAAGAGCTGCGGATCACCACGGTCGCGGCGACTCAGACGCAGCACGTTTTCGACGATGCCGTTTACGCGTGCCGACTGGTCGGCAATGATACGCAACAGTCGTTGATCATGTTCATCCAGGTGCGTGGACTCGGCCAGCAGCTGACCGGCATGGCTGATGGCGCCGAGCGGGTTGCGGATCTCGTGGGCGATACTGCCGGTGAGGCGGCCCAGTGATGCAAGTTTCAGTTGCTGGGCCTTTTGCGCCATGGCCGAGGTATCTTCGAGAAAGATCAGCACACCGGGGCGCTCGTCCTGGGTGATGCGTGCAAAGCGCGGCATGATGGCAGCCTGCACGGCGCTGAGCTGAATGGCGGTGGGTACGTAGTCACTCTCCACGCGCCAGCGTTGCAGTTGCTGGTAGAGATCGGTCGAGACATCCGCCAGTGCCGGCTGGCGGCCCATCACCGGCATGCCCAGCATGTACCAGGCCGAATCATTGATCAGGCGCACATGGTCGTCGGGATCGATGACCAGGATACCCGTCTGCATGCGCTGGATGATGTGCTCGGTGAGTTCGGCCATGTTGGCCAGGTCGATACCGCGTTTGCGGGCCAGCGCCTCCGATTCCATGATGCGCCGCGCGAGGAAGTGCACCAGGGTGGCCGAGGCCATCAGTGTGATGCCGAGCAGGCCGGCGGCGATCATGCCCTCGGCACGCGCATGTCCCTCCATGACCTGGTAGAGGTGTTCGGCCAGTACCGCCACCGCGGCAATGGAGGCCAGCGTCAGCGCGGTACGCCCGGTGGTGACGATACTGGCGCCGGCGACGCTGATCACCAGCAGGATGCCGAGGCCACTGTGCGCTCCGCCGCTGGCGTGCATGATCAGGACCAGGGCGAGAATGTCGATGCCGACACCGAGCAGGATCTGGGTGTCGAAGGCGGGACGGCGGCGGCGCACGGCAACATAGGCTGCCAGCCCGACGAAGAAGTAGACGACACTGACAACGGCATACAGACCGGGCGCAAGTTGCGCCAGTGGGGTGAAGGATTTGCCGGTGAGCAGAATGACGACGAAGATGGTCGCCAGTGTCAGGCGATAGAGCGCCAGGTAGGTCAGCGGTCGCCAGGTGTTCTTGTCATGCGCCTCTTTTGCCGCCAGGGAAACGTTTGTACCGGGAACCAGATCCATCGAGCGTATCTCTACAGGTAGCCTGACTCGTCAGGCCGCATCGCTGTCGCGGTGTTCAGCGCAGCAATAGAACCTGTCATCCACACGCAGGGCCTCGTGTTCGGGCACATGCAGGCCGCACTTCGCGCAACGTACCATGTGCTCGACCTTGTCACCGGGCGCATTCTTGCCCGCGCGCTGCATGGCCTTTTTGTGTAAGCTGATACGCCACATGCGATACACGATCCAGATCAGCATGGCGATGGCGAGAAGTTGAATGATACGCATGGAAGTGCGGGTTTCCTGAATGAGGCGTCGCGTCGAACGCTTTTTTGGTAAAAAAGGCCTGTCGTGGCTTTGACTCTTATCGCAGTTTGTTAAAATAGCATATTTTACCGTTACGGACAGATATCGCCATGAATCTCCACGAGTTCCAGGCCAAGCAGCTTTTCCGCGCCCATGGCATCCCTACGCCCGAAGGCGTTGTTATTCGCTCCGAGGCGCAGGCCGAGCAGGAGGCCGGTGAGATCTGTGCGCACGGTTGCGTGGTCAAGGCGCAGGTCCATGCCGGTGGGCGCGGCAAGGCCGGTGGTGTCAAGCTTGTCAGCGGTGTCGATGCCATGCGCGAGGCAGTCAACTCCCTGCTGGATACGCGCCTGGTGACGGTGCAAAGCGGGCCCGAAGGTCAGCCCGTGCAGCAGCTACTCATCGAACGCCCGGTAGAGATCGCGCGCGAACTCTATCTCAGCATGCTCATCGATCGCAGTCGTGAGCGTATCGTCGTCGTCGCTTCCGCCGCCGGCGGCATGGATATCGAAGAAGTGGCACACACGCAGCCCGAGGCTATCCACACCTTATACATCGACCCGGTGGCAGGTCTGCAGCCCTATCAGTGCCGGCTGCTGGGTTTCAGGCTGGGTCTGGACGACAACCTGCGTGCATTGACGCGTCTCATGCTGGGAGCATACCGCCTGTTCACCGAAAAGGATCTCGGTCTCATCGAAATCAACCCGCTGGTGGTCACCGGCGAGGGTGAACTGCTGGCACTGGATGCCAAGATCAATATCGACGACAACGCCCTCTACCGGCATGCCGATCTGGAAGCGCTGCGCGATCCCGCCCAGGAAGATGAACTGGAACACCGCGCTCATGAACATGGCCTCAATTATGTGCGTCTCGATGGCAATATCGGCTGCATGGTCAACGGTGCCGGCCTGGCCATGGCGACCATGGATATCATCCATCTCTATGGTGGTGAGCCGGCCAATTTTCTCGATGTGGGCGGTGGTACTTCCAGTGAGCGTGTTGCCGAGGCCTTCAAATTGATCCTCGCCGATGACAAGGTGGCCGCCATCCTGGTGAATATCTTTGGCGGCATCGTGCGTTGTGATCTCATCGCCGAGGGCATTATTCAGGCGGTACGTGAGATCGACATGCAGGTGCCGGTGGTGGTGCGCCTCGAAGGCACCAACATGCGCGAGGGCAAGGCCCTGCTTGAGGCCAGTGGCCTGACCATCATCACGGCCGATGATCTCACCACGGCGGCGCAAAAGGCCGTTGCTGCGGCAGGGGGACAGGGCTGATGGCGGTACTGGTCGACAGCGAGACACGGGTAATCTGCCAGGGCTTCACCGGCAAGCAGGGCAGTTTTCATTCCGAGCAGGCCATCGAGTATGGCACCAGGCTCGTCGGTGGGGTAACGCCGGGCAAGGGTGGCCAGACACACCTGGCACGGCCGGTGTTCAACACCGTGCACGATGCGGTGCGCGAAACCGGTGCCAATGCCAGCATGATCTATGTGCCGGCCCCCTTCGCCGCCGATGCCATTCTGGAAGCGGCCGATGCCGGTATCGAGGTCATTGTCTGTATCACCGAAGGGATCCCGGTGCAGGACATGGTGCGCGTCAAGGCCGCGCTGGCCAATTACCCGGCACGGCTCATCGGCCCCAACTGTCCGGGCGTGATCACGCCCGGACAGTGCAAGATCGGCATCATGCCCGGCAGTATTCACAGCCCCGGTCGCATCGGCATCGTGTCGCGTTCGGGCACGCTGACCTATGAGGCGGTCTACCAGACCACCCGTGAGGGACTCGGGCAGAGCACCTGCGTCGGCATCGGTGGCGATCCCATCCAGGGGCTCAATTTCATCGACTGCCTGGCCCTGTTCGAAGCGGACCCGCAGACCGAGGGCATCATCCTGGTGGGCGAGATCGGTGGCACGGCGGAGGAAGAAGCAGCCACCTATATAAAGGCATCGGTTTCCAAACCGGTGGTGGCCTACATCGCCGGCGTCACCGCGCCACCGGGCAAGCGCATGGGTCATGCCGGCGCCATCGTTGCCGGCGGCAAGGGCACTGCGGAGGGCAAGTTCGAGGCACTCGCCGCCGCCGGGGTCAGTATCACGCGCTCGCCCGCCGAGCTTGGCGCCAGCATGGCGCGCTGCCTGGCGGGGCGTTGAACATGGTCCCTGCCGGAGCCTGTCCATGAATGACGCAGCGGCCCTGCGCGTCGCCATTGCCCAGCTCAACCTGCTGGTGGGCGACATCGACGGCAACGCCACGCGCATCATCGATACCAGTGCCCATGCACGCGATACCCTGCAGGCGGATATGGTCGTCTTTCCGGAACTGACGTTGACCGGTTATCCCCCCGAGGACCTGTTGTTGCGCCCCGGTATGCAGGAGCGCGTTGCCGCGGCAGTGGAACGAATCCGCACGCAGGTGCGCGGCATCACCGTGGTGTTCGGCTATCCACGCAGCAAGGCGGGAGCGCTGTACAACAGCGTGGCCATGTTGCGTGACGGTGAATTCATCGCGCAGGGCGACAAGCAGCACCTGCCCAACTACAGTGTCTTCGACGAGAAACGCTATTTTGTTGCCGGTCATGATCGTTGCGTGGGCGAAGTAAAGGATTGCCGCGTGGGCGTGGTGATCTGCGAGGATGTCTGGGAGAGCGGACCGGTGGCCGAGGTGGTCGCGGCCGGCGCGCAACTGGTACTCAATATCAATGCCTCGCCGTTTCACGTGGACAAGGGCAACGAACGCGAGGCCGTGGTTGGCCGCCGTGCGCGCGAGAGTGGCGTGCCGCTGATCTATGTCAATCTCGTCGGTGGCCAGGACGAGCTGGTCTTCGATGGCGAGTCCTTTGCCGTGGATGCCGACGGCGAGGTGGTGTGCCGCTTTCCCGCCTATGCGGAAGGGCTCTACACGGTGGACTTCACGCGCCGTGGCGAGGACCTGTTGCCACGGGCGCAGGATGAGCCGGCCGAACCCCTGTCCACCGATGCCAGTATCTACCAGGCGCTGGTCACCGGGGTGCGTGACTATGTCACCAAGAATGGTTTCGAGGGCGTAGTCATCGGTCTCTCCGGTGGTATCGATTCGGCGCTGACCCTGGCCGTGGCCGTTGATGCGCTGGGTGCCGAGGTGGTCGAGGCGGTGATGTTGCCGTCGCGCTATACCGCTGCCATGAGCCGCGAAGACGCCGCTACCGAGGCGCACCTGCTGGGTGTGGAATACCACGAGATTTCCATCGACTCGGTATACCAGGCCTTTCTCGATGCCCTCGCCGATGAGTTCACCGGCTATGGCATCGATACCACCGAAGAAAATATCCAGGCGCGTTGCCGTGGCGTGATCCTCATGGCGATCTCCAACAAGAAGCACAAGATGGTACTGACCACTGGCAACAAGAGTGAAATGGCGGTGGGCTACGCGACGCTCTACGGTGACATGGCCGGCGGATTCTGCGTGCTCAAGGACGTCAGCAAGACGCGGGTGTATCGCCTGGTCGAATATCGCAACCGTATCGCACCGGTGATCCCGCGGCGGGTCATCGAGCGACCGCCCTCGGCGGAGCTGGCACCGGACCAGAAAGACAGCGACAGCCTGCCGCCCTACGATATTCTCGATCCCATCCTGCGTCTCTACGTGGAACAGGACCAGGGGGTGGAGGATATCGTTGCCGCCGGCTTCGATGCCGACACCGTACGCCGCGTGGTACGCATGGTAGATCGCAACGAGTACAAGCGCCGTCAGGCGCCTCCCGGGGTGCGCATCACGCGCCGCGCCTTCGGCCGTGATCGGCGTTATCCGATCACCTCGGCCTACGGCCGCGATCGCTGAAGGGGCTTCCCTGAGCGGCTGCTGGCTGGTATTTTCTCAGGCTATCCTCTAAGGTAAGAATCTCCGGGCCAGCAGTGGTCCCACAACAATAGAAAAGGGATGTAAGGCAATGAAAAAGATCGAAGCCGTGATCAAACCCTTCAAGCTCGACGATGTCAGAGAAGCACTCTCCGAGATCGGTGTGACCGGCATGACCGCCATCGAGGTCAAGGGTTTTGGTCGCCAGAAGGGGCATACCGAGCTCTACCGCGGGGCAGAGTACGTGATTGATTTCCTGCCCAAGGTCAAGATCGAGGCAGTGGTGACCGAGGATATGGTGGATCGCGCCGTGGAGGCCATTGCCAATGCCGCGCGTACTGGCAAGATCGGCGATGGCAAGATCTTCGTCAGCAGTGTCGAGCAGGTGATCCGCATTCGTACCGGCGAAGAGGGCAAGAACGCCATTTAATCCGGATGGTCTGAGTACGTTCAGGCCGGGCGTGTGGTCGAAGCCGGGCATCATGTTCTACCGGGACAAGGTGATCCTGGCTTCGGCGTTTCCTGTCAGTCCGCTTCCAGCTGCGCCACGTACTGGTCGAACACGCGTCGCGCGTCCTGCGTGGCAGGCACATCGGCAAAATTCATTTCCAGCATGTTCAGCGTATCCTGCGCCTTCTGGCGTTGCCCCAGTTTCAGCCATGCCTTGATCATGATGGCGAAGGCATCCGGTACTTGCGGGCTGCGGGCATAGTAGCGGGTGACGTACTCGGCACGGTCGATGGCGGTCTCGAAATGCCCCTGCTTGAGAAAATAGTTGGCCGCGTGGACTTCGTAGCGTGCCATGGCATCACGTAATTCCCCGATCTTCTTTACCGCATCATCGAAGTAACGGCTACGCGGGAATTTCTGTGCCAGCTGGGAAAGGTAGTCGAAGCTGCGACGTGAGGACGCGAGTGCATTTGCCTCCGGTGGGCGGCCCATGAAGTCCGCCAGTTCCGCGTTGCTGATCTCCAGCGCCGCCAGCCCGCGCAGATAGTAGGCATAAGCAAGATTCTTGCTGTCGGGGTAGAGCTTGATGTATTCCTCAAGCCTGTCGATGGCTTTTTCGGCCTGCCCTGACTTGAACAGTGCAAAGGCCAGTTGCAGGCGCGCCGGTTCGACGGTCCGGTTATAAGGGTAGCGCCGGATCAGCGTACTGAGCAGTTCGACGCCACTGGCGTAATCACCATGGCGAATGGCTGCCCGCCCTTCCTTGTAGAGTTCCGCCGCTGCGACATCGGCAGCCTCGTTGCCGGGCAGGCCGGCACAACCGGCCAGTTGCACGAGCAGGCCGAGCATGCCCACGAAAATCAGAATTCGCTGCGGTGACACACTCATCCCGGGCTGGCCACTGGTGTCATGGGTTCATCAACTGCCGGCAGCCGGTCCACGTGCCCGTACCAGCTCGTGGTCGGGATAGTTGTGCGCCAGCACGCTGAAGGCATCGGCGGCCAGCTTGTCGAGCCTGAGCTTCTCGTAGGCGTGAACGAGGATGGCCAGTGCCTGCGGAACCGCCGGCGTCTGCTGATAGTTTTCCAGCACGAACTGGGCGCGGTTGGCGGCGGCCAGCCAGGCCTCCTTGCGCATGTAGAATCTGGCCACGTGGATCTCGTACTGGGCGATATGGTTACGCAGGTAGATCACCCGCTTGCGGGCGTCAGGCACGTAACGGCTGGCAGGAAACTTGCGGATCAGCTCGCTGAAGAACGATAGTGCGCGCCGCGCGGCCTGGGCGTCACGCTCGGTCGGGTCCTGCCTGAAGAGACGGAAGAAATAGCCCTGCTCCATGGCGAAGGCGGCCACGCCGCGCAGGTAGTAGGCATAATCGACGAACTGGTGGCGCGGGTAGAGCTTGATAAAACGCTCTGCGGTGAGGATGGCCGACTCCGGACTGTAGTCACGATACTGGCTGTAGGCCAGCCCGAGCATGGCGTGTTCGGCATAGGTGCCGTAGGGGTAGCGCGCGATGAGTTTCGAATACAGGCTGACGGCGGTCTCGTACTGGCCGTTGAGCATCTCCGAGGTGGCTTCCCTGTAGATCTCCGCCGCGTCACGACCCTCGGTGGGATCCACTTCCGGTGTCGAGCTGCAACCGGCGAGAAACAGGATGAGGAGGGCAACGGTGGCCAGGGTGCGTATCGCCCTGCCGGCGTGTGTGTGTGCTGCTTGTATCATGGCATGCAGTATACTCTGGCGCAGCCGGCATATAAACGCCTGGCACCGGGTATTACACGGGTATGACAGAGGAGGACCTGCGCTGAGCGATGCCACCCGACTGACCGCCACCGTGCCGCCGGAACTGGGTGGCAAGCGTCTCGATCAGGCGCTGGCGCAACTGTTCGCGGATTATTCGCGCGCGCGCCTGCAGCAGTGGATCCGCGAAGGCCGGGTGTGGGTCAATGAGGCGCCGCGACGCGCGCGTGACAAGGTGCTCGCCGGCGATACCGTGGAACTGGAACCGGTCGCCGAGGCCTGTCTGCGCTGGGAAGCGCAGGTCATTCCGCTGGATATCGTCTACGAGGACGAGGCCATCCTCGTCATCAACAAGGCCGCCGGCCAGGTGGTGCACCCGGCGGCGGGCAATCCGCGCGATACCCTGGTCAACGCCCTGTTACACCATGCCCCCGAACTGGAGGCTGTACCGCGTGCCGGGGTCGTACATCGCCTCGACAAGGACACCAGCGGCCTGCTGGTGGTGGCACGCACCCTCAGCGCACAGCATCACCTGGTGGCCCAGTTACAGGCACGCGCCTTCGAGCGGGAATATCGTGCCGTGGCCTGCGGCGTGCTGACCGCCGGTGGCACCATCGAGGCTCCCATCGGCCGCCACCCGGTGCACCGCACCCGCATGGCGGTGGTGCGCAACGGCAAACCCGCCGTGACCCACTACCGTGTGCTGGAGCGCTACCGCGGCCACAGCCTGCTGGCGGTGCGCCTGGAGACCGGCCGTACCCACCAGATCCGCGTCCACCTGGCCCATCGCCATCACCCGCTGGTGGGCGATCCCGTCTATGGTGGCCGCCTGCGCCTGCCTCCCGGCGCCAGTGACGCTCTGCGCGCCGTCCTGCAGGCCTTTCGCCGCCAGGCCCTGCATGCCTTCCGGCTGGGGCTCCAGCACCCGCTGAGTGGTGAGCCGCTGTCCTGGACGGCCCCGTTGCCGGCGGACATGGCGGGGCTCATCGCCGCCCTGCGCCAGGACGCGGGTCTGCCGGCGGAGGGCCAGCCAGAGGGGGATCAGCCGGGTGATGCGGACGACACGGGACCACGCGATGCCTGAACCCGGGTGGATCGTTCCCGACTGGCCCGCACCCGCGACGGTGCGCGCGGTGAGCACCACCCGCGCGGGAGGCTACAGCCGGGCGCCGTGGGACAGCCTCAATCTGGCCCTGCACGTGGGCGACGATCCCGCTGCCGTGCTGCGTAACCGCCAGCACCTGGCCCGGGCGCTGGACCTGCCGGCGGAGCCGCGCTGGCTGGAACAGGTGCACGGCACCGCGGTGGCAGTGGACGGCGCGCGGGCCGGCGCGGCAGACGCGGCCGTGAGCCGGCATGCCGGTGAGGTGTGTGCGGTGATGACCGCCGACTGCCTGCCGGTGCTGTTCTGTGACCGCCGCGGCCAGTGCGTGGCGGCCGCCCACGCGGGCTGGCGGGGGCTGGTGGCGGGCGTGCTGGAAGAGACGGTCGCCGCCATGAACTGTGAGCCGGGGGAGATCCTCGCCTGGCTGGGGCCGGCCATCGGCCCGGCGGCCTTCGAGGTGGGTGACGAGGTACGCGCGGCCTTTCTCGCCGCCGCCGGGCAGGACAGGGCGCCCGAGATGGCGGCTTTCCGACCCGTGAGCGCGTCGCACGGTGAGCGCTGGCTGGCGGATCTCTACGCACTGGCACGCGCGCGGCTGGCGCGTGCGGGGGTGACTGCCATCCATGGCGGCGGGGCGTGTACCTGGCACGAGGGCGAGCGCTTCTTTTCCTATCGCCGCGATGGCACCACCGGACGCATGGCGAGCCTCATCTGGCGAGTGGCGTGAGCCGAAACGCGGCTGGTCTCTCGCGGCCGATGGGGTATGATGCGCCCGAACCCGCGCCACGGGCGCCGGCAACGGAATCGACAGGTGCGGACAGTGTCATGGCGGCGTGTTCGCGGAGGGGGTGTTTATCAGTACGCTGACATATGTGGTGATCTTCAGCCTGCTCGGCGGGGTGTTGAGTGTCCTCGCAGCGGCGGCATTCCTGTTCCTGCCCGCTGGCTGGCGTGATCGCCTGCTGCCCCACTTCGTCAGTTTTGCCATCGGCGCGCTGCTGGGCGCGGCCTTCCTCGCCCTGCTGCCCCACGCCCTCGCCGCACCTGGCGTGGACGTGCATGATCTCGGCCTGAGCATCCTGCTCGGTCTGCTGGGCTTCTTCATCCTCGAGAAGCTGGTGCTGTGGCGTCACTGCCATGCCAACGAGTGCGAGGCCCACATGCCGGATCCGGGGCACAACCATGCCGCCGGTACGCTGGTGCTGGTGGGCGATGCCATTCATAACCTGGTCGATGGCGTACTCATCGCGGCGGCCTTTCTCACCGACACCCACCTTGGCATCGTCACCGCCCTGGCAGTGGCCGCCCACGAGATCCCGCAGGAGGTGGGGGACTTCGCCATCCTGTTGCACAGCGGTTTCAGCCGTACGCGGGCCTTCGTCTTCAACGTGCTGACCAGCATTACCACCCTGGTGGGCGCACTGGCCGCCTGGTGGGGACTCAGCGGCCTGGAGGCGGCCGTGCCCTATATCCTTGCCGTGGCCGCGTCCAGCTTCATCTACATCGCCGTGGCCGATCTCATCCCGGGCCTGCACAAGCGCCTGGAGTGGCAGGTCACGGTGCAGCAACTGGCCTTCATTCTCGCCGGCGTCGTGCTCATCTACCTGGCCCATGCGACCCTGCATTGAGTGCCACCCTGTTGCGGACAGGGACAGTATATGAACGGGCAGGTACCAACGCTGCTCACCGTGGCAGGGGGGATCCTGGTGGCGCTCGCTGCCGCCGCGCTGGTGGGCTGGCGTGCGCATCGCGCCGACTGGGGGCATGGCCTGATCAATATTCTCGATGGCTGGTTGCGCCTCTACTGCCGTTATTTTCAGCGCCTGCGTGTGACCACGCCGCTGGATCTGCCACCCCGGGGCGCGGCGCTGGTGGTGGCCAATCACCTCACCGGGCTGGATCCCTTTCTGCTCATCGCCGCCTGCGATCGCCCGCTGCGTTTTCTCATTGCCCGCGAGCAGTACGAGCGCCCCCTCGTGCGCCAGCTGTTTCGGGCCGTGGGTGGCATCCCCGTGGACCGTGACGGCAATCCACGCGAGGCCCTGCGCGCCGCGCTGGCAGCACTGGCCGCGGGCGAGGTCGTCGCCCTGTTTCCGGAGGGCGGCATCCATCCGCCCGGGCAGCCGCCGGCACGGCTCAAACGTGGTGTGGCGCGCCTGGCGAAGCTTTCCGGCGCGCCCATCTATGCCGCGCAGCTGAGCGGCATGCGCGGTGCGGGCCACCTGTTGCGCGCCCTGGTGTTGCCGGGGCGCACCCGGGTGCGAGGGTTTCCGCCGCTGGACTGTCATGCGCTGGAGGAGGCCGACTGCCTGGCGCA
Organism: Gammaproteobacteria bacterium; assembly: GCA_011051615.1. Taxonomy (GTDB): domain Bacteria; phylum Pseudomonadota; class Gammaproteobacteria; order CAMYNG01; family CAMYNG01; genus HyVt-448. The sequence goes on along the minus strand of DRKU01000109.1, from coordinate 59,280 downwards.
ACTCGCGCAACGGCTCAACCGAAAGAGCTAAACCCGGGTGCCTGAGATGCCGACAGTTAAAGTAAGGAAAGACAAGGGATTTCAGGGAACCATGACATGAACACGGATATCCTCGCCAGTTGGGTGATCCTGATCTTCGCCGGCCTGCTGGGGCTGGGTGTGCTGGCCATCCTGTTCATGTACCTGCACGACAAGTTGCAGACCACGCATACCATCCGCCGCAACTATCCGGTCATCGGCCGCCTGCGCTACCTGTTCGAGCGCCAGGGTGAGTTCTTTCGCCAGTACTTCTTTGCCGGCGACCGCCAGGAACAGCCCTTCAACCGCGCCAGTCGTGCCTGGGTATACCGCACCGCCAAGGGGCTGGGCGGGCTCATCGGTTTCGGTTCCACCAATGACCTGCGCGAACCGGGCTCGCTGATCTTCGTCAATTCCCCCTATCCGTTGCTGGAAGACGAATGCGTGCCCGCGCCTCCCCTGATCATCGGTCCCGGCTGTGATCGCCCCTACGTGGCGCGTTCCATCTTCAATATCTCCGGTATGAGTTACGGCGCCCTGTCGGCGCCCGCAGTGCGCGCCCTGTCGCGCGGCGCGGCCGAGGCTGGTATCTGGATCAATACCGGCGAGGGGGGCCTCAGCCCCTGGCACGAAGAGGGCGGCGGGGACATCGTTTTCCAGATCGGCACCGCCAAGTATGGTGTGCGTGATCTCGACGGCAGGCTCTCCGACAGCAAGCTGCGTGAGGTGGCCGAGCGCGTGCAGGCGTTCGAGATCAAGCTCTCGCAGGGTGCCAAGCCGGGACGCGGCGGTGTGTTGCCGGCGGCCAAGGTCACGCCGGAGATCGCCGCCATTCGCGGTATCCCGGTACACAAGGTTTCCAGTAGCCCTAATCGGCACCGCGAGATCCGCAGCACCGACGATCTGCTCGACATGATCGATCACGTACGCCAGGTCACCGGCCGCCCGGTGGGTTTCAAGGCGGTGATGGGATCGAGTGTGTTTCTCGACGACCTCTGCGAGGCCATCCTGCGTCGCAGCCGCGATGCGGCGCCCGATTTCATCACCATCGATGGTGGCGAGGGCGGTACCGGCGCGGCCCCGCAACTGCTCTCCGACCACGTCGGCATGCCACTCACCGAATCCCTGCCCATGGCCGCGGATGTGCTCATGGCCGCGGGACTGCGCGACCGCATTCGTATCGTCGCCTCGGGCAAGCTGACCACCTCGGCGCGTGCGGCCTGGGCGCTGTGCGCGGGTGCCGATTTCGTCGTCTCGGCGCGTGGTTTCATGTTTGCCCTCGGTTGCATCCAGTCCCTGCAATGTCACAAGGACACCTGTCCCACCGGCATCACCACCCATAATCCGCGCCTGCAACGCGGCCTGGTGATCAGGGACAAGGCCCGGCGCGTGGCCAGCTACGCACACTGGGTCAATCACGAGATCAATGTGCTCGCCCATGCCTGCGGCCTGTGTCACGCACGCGGGTTTCGCCGCGAACACGTGCGCATCGTGCAGACCGCCGGCATCAGTCAGCCACTCGATGTCCTCAAACCCTATCCCCGCTCTGCCACGCCCCTGCGCACGGAGCAGCAGGGCTGAAAATTCACCCCGGCCCTTGAATACCCATCACCTGCCCCTATAGTCCTGTAACAAGACGAATTTATCCGTAACACAGAACGGGGGAGTCCCTGATGCGAATGGACAAACTGACCAGCAAGTTCCAGCTTGCCATTGCCGACGCGCAAAGCCTTGCCGTGGGCCGCGATCACCAGTTTATCGAACCGGTGCACCTGATGGTGGCCATGCTGGACCAGGAGGGTGGCACGGCACGTCACCTGCTGACCTCCGCCGGAGTCAACGTCAATGCTCTGCGCTCGCATCTGGGAGAGGCCCTCGACAAGCTGCCCAGCGTGGAAGGTGCCAGTGGTGAAGTGCACCTGTCCAACGATCTCTCGCGCCTGCTGAACCTCACCGACAAGCTGGCCCAGCAGCGCAAGGACCAGTACATCTCCAGTGAACTGTTCGTGCTCGCTGCGGTGGAAGACAAAAAGTCCCAGCTTGGCGAATTGCTGCGCAACGCCGGCGCTACTGGTGCCGCGCTGGAAAAGGCTATCGACGACATGCGCGGTGGCCAGCAGATCGACGATCCCAATGCCGAGGAACAGCGCCAGGCGCTGGAAAAATACACCATCGATCTCACCGAGCGTGCTGAGCAGGGCAAGCTCGATCCGGTGATCGGTCGTGACGACGAGATCCGACGCGCCATCCAGGTCCTGCAGCGGCGCACCAAGAACAACCCCGTCCTCATCGGTGAACCCGGCGTGGGCAAGACCGCCATCGTCGAAGGGCTCGCGCAGCGTATCGTCAATGGCGAAGTCCCCGAAGGCCTCAAGGGCAAGCGCGTGCTGTCACTGGACATGGGCGCGCTGCTGGCAGGCGCCAAGTTCCGTGGTGAGTTCGAAGAACGCCTCAAGGCCGTTCTCAATGATCTTGGCAAGCAGGAAGGTCAGATCATCCTCTTTATCGACGAAATTCATACCATGGTCGGCGCCGGTAAGGCCGAGGGTTCCATGGACGCCGGCAACATGCTCAAGCCGGCACTGGCACGCGGTGAACTGCACTGTATCGGTGCCACCACGCTGGACGAGTACCGTAAATATATCGAAAAGGATGCGGCCCTTGAGCGCCGTTTCCAGAAGGTGCTGGTGGATGAACCCAGCGTCGAAGACACCATTGCCATCCTGCGTGGCCTGAAGGAGAAATACGAGATCCATCACGGCGTCGATATCACCGACCCGGCCATCGTCGCCGCGGCAACGCTGTCGCATCGCTATATCACGGATCGGCAACTGCCGGACAAGGCCATCGATCTTATCGATGAGGCCGCCTCGCGCATCCGCATGGAAATCGATTCCAAGCCGGAGGCCATGGACAAGCTTGATCGCAAACTCATCCAGCTCAAGATCGAACGCGAGGCATTGAAGAAGGAGAGCGACGAGGCCTCCCGGAAGCGTCTTGAGAAACTTCAGGGCGAGATCGAGAAGCTGGAGCGCGAGTACAGCGAGCTGGAAGAGATCTGGAAGTCGGAAAAGGCCGCCGTGCAGGGCACGCAGCACATCAAGGAAGAACTGGAACGCGCCCGCATGGAACTGGAGACCGCACGCCGTGCCGGCGACCTGGCGCGCATGTCGGAGCTACAGTATGGCCGTATTCCGGAACTGGAGAAGCAGCTCGACATGGCGGCCCAGGCCGAGATGCACGACACGACGCTGTTGCGCACCTCGGTCACCGAGGAAGAGATCGCCGAAGTGGTCTCCAAGTGGACCGGCATCCCGGTCTCCAAGATGCTCGAAGGTGAGCGTGAGAAACTGCTGCGCATGGAGGAGGCCCTGCATTCCCGCGTCGTCGGGCAGGACGAGGCCGTGCGCGCGGTGGCCGATGCCATTCGTCGTTCACGCGCCGGGCTGGCCGATCCCAACCGTCCCAATGGTTCATTCCTGTTCCTCGGCCCCACCGGTGTGGGCAAGACGGAACTGACCAAGGCACTGGCGGAGTTTCTCTTCGATACCGAGCAGGCCATGGTGCGCATCGACATGTCCGAGTTCATGGAGAAGCACTCCGTGGCGCGTCTCATTGGAGCACCGCCGGGATACGTGGGTTACGAGGAGGGTGGTTATCTCACCGAAGCGGTACGCCGCAAGCCTTACTCGGTCATCCTGCTCGACGAAGTGGAAAAGGCCCATCCGGATGTCTTCAACGTGCTGTTGCAGGTGCTCGACGACGGGCGCCTTACCGACGGCCAGGGCCGCACGGTAGACTTCCGCAACTGTGTCATCGTCATGACCTCCAACCTGGGCTCACAACAGATCCAGGAACTCAGTGGCGAGGAGAACTACGAGGCCATGAAGAAGGCCGTGATGGATACGGTGGCCTCCCACTTCCGTCCCGAGTTCATCAACCGCATCGATGAAGTGGTGGTCTTCCACCCGCTGGCGAAAGAGCAGATCCGGGCAATCGCCTCCATCCAGCTGGATTACCTGCGCAAACGTCTGCGCGATCACCAGATGGATATCGAGTTTGCCGAGGAAGCCCTCGACAAGCTGGGCGAAGCTGGCTTCGATCCGGTCTATGGGGCACGGCCGCTCAAGCGTGCCATCCAGCACCAGATCGAGAACCCGCTGGCGCAGGATATTCTTGCCGGGCGTTTTGGGCCGGGTGATGTCATCGAGGTGAAGTTCGAAGACGGGCATTTCGTCTTCAGCAAGTCACCGCGCAGCGCTGCGGCAGCCTGACCAGACCCGTAAGGGGGGACGAGCAACGAGGGCCGAGGACCGTGTTCCTCGGCCCTTTGCTTATCCCGAGGCGCTGTGCAGTCGGAAGATGCGATCCTTGGCGCGCGCGTAGTCGGCGTCACTGATCGCTCCTTCACTGGTCAGACGGCGCAGTTCCTTGAGCTCGATGGCGAGCATCTGTGACTTGTCGATGGTCAACTGCTGGGTGGCGCCGAGAATACGGTTCTTCAGCTGTTCCACGAATTCATTGAAATCCCGGTTGTTGGGTTTGCGGTAGAACATGCTGATCAGTACACAGCCACCGTAACGGCTGCGAAATTCCATCACGTTGGGTGACTTGATGATGAACAGGATGATGGCGCCGAGGGTAAAGAAGATCGCGCCGGCGAGCAGCGGGATCCAGAAACCATAGTTGAGGTTATCGGCATTGAGAGACATGTAGATGCCGAGCGCGGTGCTGAGTACGAGCATGACGATGACAAGACTCAGCCAGCGCCAGGAGATCTTGCGGTGGCGGATGGGCCAGGGCTCCATCATGGCCAGATTGATGTCGTAGCAGATCTCGTTGCGCATATTCCGGCTGTGAATGCGCAGGAATTTCTTGTTATAGATCTCGAAGGAGCGTTCCTCGCCGGTGGCTGTGCTCTTCTGTGCCAGGGTGGCATCCGCAACTTTTTCCCGCATAGCTTTCCCAACGCTCGCCGCGTTTTTCCAAACGCCGTTTCCCGATTACGATAAAGTCCTTCCACCACGCGGCCGATTAGCGCGTGGCAGGGAAGATACGATTCTGCTTCTGAGTTCCGGACAGGCCAGCTTTCCCGTCTGCTACGGGCCGGTGTCCCTGTCGTCCGGCCGGATGCGTACCCGAGGGCAGCCCGCGTACTCTGTCACAGAATATGCAGGCCCGCAACGATGCGGGCCGTGGAAAAGGTGGAAAATTCATGGCCGGGAAATCCTTGCTCGACAGGGGAACCACGGCGTCTGGATTCTGTCCAAATCTCCCAATGCACCCGGTCGACGGTCAGCGGGCAGGGTGCCAGGCCAATCACATGTGAACCAGAGGGAAATTCATGCTCATCAGGGTCCCGGGGACAGAGGTCGTGCGCCCCTCCGAAATTACCTCCGAGTCGGTGTATCGCCAGCGACGGGAATTCATGCAGGCCGGGATCGGTCTCGGCGTGGGCCTGGCACTTGCCGGTCTGCCCGTCGCGGAGGCCGAGGCTGCTTACGCGGCCCATGGTGGTCGGCCGCTCGATTATACCCCGCGCCCGGACATGGCTAGCGACGAAGCACTGACCGAGTACAAGGACGTCACCAGCTACAACAACTTCTACGAGTTCGGTACCGACAAGTATTCCCCGGCCAAACGTGCGCACACCCTGCGCACCGAACCCTGGTCGGTGAAGGTCGACGGGGAATGCGAGGTGAGTGGTAATTTCACCCTCGAGGATATTCTCAGGCCCCATCCCCTCGAAGAGCGCATCTACCGGTTCCGCTGTGTCGAGGGCTGGTCGATGGTCATCCCCTGGGTCGGTATCCCCCTGGGCAAGGTCCTGGCACGCTTCAAGCCCACTTCGCGAGCGAAGTTCGTCGAGTTTCGCACCCTCTATGATCCGAAGCAGATGCCCGGGCAGAAGCGCCGTGTGCTGGACTGGCCCTACGTGGAAGGTCTGCGCATCGACGAGGCCATGCATCCGCTGACCATTCTTGCCGTCGGCCTCTACGGGGAGGTCCTGCCCAACCAGAATGGTGCGCCGCTGCGCCTGGTGGTGCCCTGGAAATATGGCTTCAAGAGCATCAAGTCCATCGTCAGTATCCACTTTACCGAGAAACAACCGCTGTCGAGCTGGGAGAAGGCCATCCCCAGCGAATACGGTTTCTATTCCAACGTGAACCCGGAGGTCAGCCACCCGCGCTGGAGTCAGCGCAAGGAACGGCGCATCGGTGAGTTCTTCAAGATCCGCACGCGCAAGTTCAATGGCTACGAAGAACAGGTGGCCTCACTGTACGCGGGCATGGACCTGAAGAAATATTTCTGATGGACGGTGGTGTGGTGGTGGAGATGAATACCCGCCTGCGCGCGGTGCTCGGTGCGCGCTGGTGCAAACCGCTGGTATTCCTGTTGTGCCTGTGGCCGCTGGCCTACCTGCTGCACGGCATGTTCACCGACAGTCTCGGCGCTAACCCCATCGAGGTCTTCACCCGCGCCAGTGGTGAATGGGCCCTGCGCCTGCTGCTGTTTACGCTGTTGATGACCCCCCTGCGCAAGCTCACCGGCGTTTCCCGGTGGCTCCAGTTGCGTCGCATGCTCGGCCTGTTTGCCTTCTTCTATGTCATCGTCCACTTCATGTCCTACCTGTGGCTGGACCAGTTCTTCGACTGGCCGGAGATCCTCGCCGATATCGTCAAGCGTCCCTTCATCACTGCCGGCATGGTGGCCTTCCTCATGTTGCTGCCGCTGGCGCTGACCTCCACCAACCGCATGATGCGCCGCCTGGGGCGCAACTGGAAACGTCTGCATCGTCTCGCCTGGGTGGCGCCGGCGGTGGGCATCCTGCATTTCTTCTGGCTGGTCAAGGCCGATCTCTTCGAGCCCATCCTCTACACCGTGATTTTCCTCTTCCTCATGCTGTTTCGTCTGCCACGGCGGCGCGCCACCGGCCGGCCAGCGGCCTGAGTTCCGTGCACCATGATTGTGCAGGCCGCGCCGCGGTTTCGCGCCATGCGTACAAGGTGCATAAGCACAGTTTGAAATTCTCATTTACGTACTCGTCCACGATGGCAGTGGCGCAGGCGGCATTTTTTCATCGAAAACGGTGCACGCAACGCGCCGTTTGTACTATGATGCGGGCCGATTGCGGGTAAAAACACGCCTGAAACCGCCAGTTTTCCGCCGTTCGCCGCCGCGCATGTGCGCTGCGGTGCAAGCAGATGGGGACGTGGCCGGAGAGCAGAATAACGTCAGGTTAAGCATCCGTTCACCCCCCGGCACGAATACTATAAAGAATGTAAAAATGAGGAGAGCTTGAATGTCTTCGATTAGCCGTCGCGAATTTATCCAGTTGATGGGCATGGCCGCCGCCGCAGGTCTGCTGCCGGGCTGTGACTCAAAAAATGCGGGTCCCGGCAAGACCGGTGAGGCCGCCATGGCTTCCGGCGATGCCAGCATGTACGACATCCCGAAGTTCGGCAATGTCTCGCTGCTGCACTTCACCGACTGCCACGCGCAACTGTTGCCCATCTATTTCCGCGAGCCCAATGTCAACCTCGGTCTGGGTTCCGCCTACGGGCAGCCGCCCCACCTGGTGGGCGAGAAGTTGCTGGCCCACTACGGTATCAAGCCCAATACCCCCGAGGCCCACGCCTTCACCTACCTGAACTTCACCGAGGCCGCGCGCAAGTACGGCAAGGTGGGGGGCTTCGCGCACCTGCGTACGCTGGTCAAGAAACTGCGTGCCGAGCACGGCGGTGACAACGGCACCCTGCTGCTCGACAGTGGTGATACCTGGCAGGGTTCGGGTACCGCACTCAAGACCCGCGGTATGGACATGGTCGGTGCCACCAACCTGCTTGGTGTCGATGTTATGACCGGGCACTGGGAATTCACCTACCGGGATGACGAAGTCATCTACAACGTCAGCCAGTTCAACGGTGATTTCGTCTGCCAGAACGTCTTCGTCAAGGACGAAGCGGCATTTGACTACAAGTTCTCCGATTTCGAGGGCTTCGACGAAAACAGCAGCCGCGCCTTCAAACCCTACAGCATCAAGGTCGTCAACGGCGTGCGCGTGGCGGTCGTCGGTCAGGCCTTCCCGTATACGCCTATCGCCAATCCGCAACGCTTCATCCCCGACTGGACCTTTGGTATTCGCGACTCGGAGATGCAGGCCATCATCGACGACGTGCGCGCCAACGAGAAACCCGACGTGGTTGTCGTCATTTCCCACAACGGCGCCGACGTGGATCTCAAGATGGCCTCGAAGGTCACCGGCATCGACGTTATTCTTGGTGGTCACACCCATGACGGCATTCCGCAGCCGACGGTGGTCAAGAACCCGGGTGGCGAGACTCTGGTGGGCAACTCCGGCTCCAATGGCAAGTTCCTGAGTTTCATGCAGCTGGACGTGCGCAACGGCAAGATCCAGGGCTGGAAGTATCGTCTGCTGCCGGTGTTCTCCAATTTCCTTGAGCCCGATGCCGAAATGGCGAAGTACATCGAGGACGTGCGTAAGCCGCACATGGACTGGTTGCGTGAAGAACTGGCCGTGGCCGATACCCTGCTGTACCGCCGTGGCAACTTCAACGGTACCTTCGATCAGATCATCTGCGATGCCCTGCGTGTCCAGATGGATGCGCAGATCTCCCTGTCACCGGGCTTCCGCTGGGGGACCACGGTGCTGCCGGGCGATACCATCTACATGGACAATGTCCTCGACCAGACCTGCATGACCTATCCGGAGACCTATGTGCGTGACATGAAAGGTTCGGATCTCAAGCTGATCCTCGAGGACGTGGCCGACAACCTGTTCAATGCCGATCCCTATCGCCAGCAGGGCGGCGACATGGTGCGCGTGGGTGGTCTCGACTACACCATCGACATCAAGGGCAGCATGGGTGGCCGTATCAAGGACATGCGTCTCGACGACGGCACCGTCATCGAGCCGGACAAGACCTACAAGGTCTCCGGCTGGGCGACGGTGGGTTCCCAGTCACCGGGTGCCCCGGTGTGGGACGTGGTGGCCGACTATCTGCGTGATCAGAAGGTGGCCAAACTGGGCAAGCTCAACACGCCGAAGATCGTCGGCGCCGAGGGCAACCCCGGTATCGCCGAGTACGTCGGTTAGTCCTGTTCTTCGGGCAAAATGAAAAAAGGAGGCCTCGGCCTCCTTTTTTCATGCGCGGGGTGCGTTCCCGGCAGGGAGATTGTCCTGTTCATCGCCTGGCATTTCTCAACTGGCCCGGTATTCGCAACAGCGATTTAGCTCTCCTGCAACCAGTCGCCGGCCTCGCGCCGGACGAGGGCCGCGAGGGCTTCCATGTGGGAAGGGTGCGCGTTGAGCGCCGGGATGTAGTGGAACTGTTCACCGCCATGGGCGAGAAAGACCTCACGGTTCTCCATGTTGATCTCCTCCAGTGTTTCGAGGCAGTCGGCGGCGAAACCGGGGCAGATCAGATCCACACGGCGTACACCTTCGCTCGCCCACTGGCGCAAGGTGGCATCGGTATAGGGCTTGAGCCATTCCTCGCGGCCAAAGCGTGACTGGAAGCACAGCGCCCAGCGTTCTGCCGACAGGCCCAGTTTCTCGGCCACCCGCTGAGCGCTGACCTGGCACTGCTCGGCGTATGGGTCACCATGGCGGTGATAACGCTGCGGTAGACCGTGAAAGGAAAACATCAGGCGTTCACTTTCACCGTGTTCGCTCCAGTGGCGGCGTATGCTGTTGGCCAGCGCCTCGAGCCAGGGATCGAAGTCGTGGTAGTCGGCAAGCAGGCGCAGCACCGGCACCCGGCGCCAGTGGCGCAGTTCTTCCGTCACGGCATCGAAGGTGGAACCGGTGGTGGTACCCGAGTACTGCGGGTAGAGCGGCAGCACCAGCAGGCGCGTGACGTTGGCCTGGCGAAGCTCCTCCAGGGCCGCGGCAATGGAAGGATTGCCGTAGCGCATGCCCAGTACCACTTTTACCGGTTGTTCACCGTGGCGTGCCAGCAACTGTTGCAGGGCGGCCTCCTGGCGTCGGCTGATGGACAGCAGTGGTGAACCGTCATCGGTCCACACACGCCGATAGGCACGTGCCGCGCGTGCCGGGCGCAGGCGCAGGATGACGCCATGCAGGATCGGCCACCACAGCCAGCGTGGCATCTCCACCACGCGGCGGTCACTGAGAAATTCCGTCAGGTAACGACGCAGGGCAGGGGCCGTGGGACTGTCCGGTGTCCCAAGATTGGTGATCAGGATGCCGGTAAGCGGGGGCAGGTCCTTGTCGGCCGTGCCACGAAAGGCATTCATTGTTTATCGTTTTCCCGTTGCTGCGTCGACCCGGCGCCGGGTCGGTGGTAAATGACCTTATTCTATGTGATGCGTGGCCGTGGCGACCACTTGTTTCGCTGTCTGAGCGGCAGCCGGCCAAACTGTGAACACCTTCACGGATGCAGGGGCAGTATTGGCGTCTGATCGCGGTTCAATTATGCGAAGGGGATAGCTGTACTTTCGTTGCCATTCCAAGGAGGAGAACCATGAAAAGTCTGATCACCGGATTCTGTCTGCTGGCCGTCGTGCTGCCGGCAGTCGCCCAGCAAGATCCCGCTGCCATGCCGGCAGCCCAGCCCGCCGCTGAGCCGGCGGCCCACCCGGCCGAGGCCCCGGCCTCGATGCCCGCTGAAACCGCCATGCCTGCCGAGGCCGCCATGCCCGAAGGGGGGATGGCTGCACCGATGGAAGAACAGGCGGGCTTTTCCCGCGGCAGCGTGACCCGCTCGGCCTTTACCACCGTCATCGAGGATCGTGAGCCGAAGGAAGATCTCTCCACCCTCGAAAATGCCGTGCCGAAGGTCATGTATTTCACCGAGCTGCGCGACATGGAAGGTCAGACCGCTACTCATCGCTGGGAATACAACGGCCAGGTCATGGCCGAGGTGAAGTTCCAGGTTCGCGGGCCACGCTGGCGGGTGTGGTCGTCCAAGAGCTTCGTTCCCGGCTGGACCGGCAAGTGGAAGGTTTCGGTTCTCAATGCCGCCGGTGAGGTGATTTCCGAGGACGAACTGGCTTATGTGGAAGCGGCACAGGCACCCGCCGAGGCGCCGGCCGAGGCAGGCGCCGCGGAAGCCGCTCCCGCAGCGGCACCGGCCGACGCCGCCATGCCGGCGACGATGCCAGAGACCATGCCCACGAATTAAAAAATTTTATGCGCTGGTCTGACAACGCCCTCGCCTGTCGAGGGCGTTTTTTATTGCAGAAAATTTAGTTTCTTATCCCGGCAGCTTGATGTGTTGTGTGAGAAAAAACAGGGGGAAATGCGCGGATATGTTGCCCTGTTCTTTGCCGGAAGCGGTGCTATGGTTTATCTACACAGGCGAACCCGTGTGGCGCCGGTTCAGCAATCCTGACAGACAACAGGCAAGTGTACGTACCCGGAGGTGAAGAAAATGGCAACACCTTTTGAGCCAGTGGTTGGGCAGTGGTACCAGGACATGGAACAGCGCGTTTTTCAGGTGCTGGATGCGGACATCGAATCCATCGAGGTCCAGTATGCGGACGGTGAGATCGAGGAGTTCGATGTCGATACCTGGTACGTGCTGGAACTGCACCCGGCGGTGCAACCCATGGAATGGTCGGATCTGCTACAGGACTATGACAAGGATGATCTGGTCGCCCTCGACCTTGGCATGGAGCTGCAATAATTCCCCTGGCGAGGGTCATTTCTCCGGCCCTCGCTGATTCATCCGGGCCTGTCCCGTTCTATCGATTCAGCGGCTTGTACTTGATGCGATGCGGTTGATCCGCGGCATCGCCCAGGCGGCGTTTGCGATCTTCCTCGTAGTCGGCGTAGTTGCCCTCGAACCAGGTGACCTGGCTGTCGCCCTCGAAGGCCAGCATATGCGTCGCGATGCGGTCGAGGAACCAGCGGTCATGGGAAATGACCACCACGCAGCCGGGAAATTCCAGCAGGGCGTCTTCCAGTGCGCGCAGGGTTTCCACATCGAGGTCGTTGGTGGGTTCGTCGAGCAGCAGTACGTTGCCACCCTTCTTGAGCAGCTTGGCCAGATGCACGCGGTTGCGCTCACCGCCGGAAAGATCACCGATGCGTTTCTGCTGATCACTGCCACGGAAGTTAAAACGTCCCACGTAGGCGCGTGATGGTGTCTCGTATTTGCCCACCTGGATGATGTCGTGACCCTCGGAGATCTCTTCCCATACCGTCTTGTTGTCATCCAGCGCGTCACGGCTCTGGTCGACGCAGGCGATCTCCACTGTTTCGCCGATGCGCAGCTCGCCATCATCGGGTTGCTCGGCACCGGTGAGCATGCGGAACAGGGTGGTCTTGCCCGCGCCATTGGGACCAATGACGCCAACGATGCCGCCGCGCGGCAGGTTGAAACTGAGGCCGTCGATGAGCAGGCGATCGCCAAAGCCCTTGCGCAGGCCGTTGGCCTCGATGACGAGTTCACCGAGGCGTGGACCGGGCGGGATATACAGTTCACGTGTCTCGTTGCGCGCCTGGTATTCCTGCGAGGCGATCTCCTCGAAGCGCTTCAGGCGTGCCTTGCTCTTGGCGTGCCGCCCCTTGGGATTGCTACGCACCCATTCCAGCTCCGCCTTGATGGCACGCTGGCGTGCGGCCTGCTCGCGTTCTTCCTGGCCGAGACGTTTTTCCTTCTGCTCCAGCCAGGACGAGTAATTGCCTTCCCAGGGAATGCCGTGTCCGCGATCCAGCTCCAGGATCCAGCCGGCGACGTTGTCGAGGAAGTAGCGGTCATGGGTGACGGCCACCACGGTGCCTGGAAAGTCGTGCAGGAAGCGCTCCAGCCAGGCCACCGACTCGGCATCCAGGTGGTTGGTGGGTTCGTCGAGCAACAGCATGTCGGGGCTCGACAACAGCAGCCGGCACAGGGCTACGCGGCGGCGCTCACCACCCGAGAGTTTCGTCACATCCGCGTCCCAGGCTGGCAGGCGCAGGGCATCGGCGGCGATCTCTAGCGTGCGTTCGAGGTTGTGGCCATCGGCCGCCTGGATGAGGTTTTCCAGCTTCGCCTGCTCGGCGGCCAGCGCGTCGAAATCGGCGTCGGGCTCCGCGTAAGCGGCGTAGATTTCGTCGAGGCGCGTCAACGCGTCCTTGATCTCACCGAGGGCCTCCTCGACGTTGCCGCGTACGTCCTTGTCCGGATCGAGCTGCGGTTCCTGGGGCAGGTAGCCCACCTTGATACCGGCCTGCGGTCGGGCTTCGCCTTCGATCTCGGTATCCACTCCGGCCATGATGCGCAGCAGGGTGGATTTGCCCGAACCGTTGAGGCCGAGGACGCCGATCTTGGCGCCGGGAAAGAAAGACAGGGAAATGTCCTGCAGGATGGCCCGCTTTGGCGGAACGATCTTGCCGACATGGTTCATGGTGTAGATGTATTGCGCCATGGTGTTCCTGGATGTGTGTGTTGGACTGTGTCTGAACGGTGCCGCGCACGACGCGCGCGAGGCCGCATTGTAACGGTTCCCGCCGCGCGGGGCACCTGCCCGGTACGGGCGCGTCCCGCCTGGCTAAAGCGCCCGTGTTCATCGCCGATACTAGATACAGGCGGGAAGGTGACAGGCGCTGCCATCCCGGTGTTTTTCTGTTCTTGGCCAAATGAGGATTCAGCGTGTCCGGAATGATGTCTCGTCTGGGAATCGTACGTACCATGGGGCTTGCGTACATCGGGGTCGGTGCCGCGGTGGGCGCGATCCTCACCGGATCAGCGGGCCTGGTGCCGGATCTCACGGCTGTGGCGCCTGGCTGGCTGGCGGCTGCCGGTGCCCTGTGCGGCGCGCTACTCGGCAGTATCCACTTCTGGTTGTTCAAATGGCTGCTATTGAGGCGACTGGGGCGTCTGGCAGAGGTTACCCATGCAGTGGCCCAGCGGGACGTCACCTTCGAATGTACGCTGACAAGTCCCGACCTGGTGGGCGACCTGGCTGCCAGCGTCAACGCAATGACCGCCACCCTGCGTGACATCATCGGCTCGCTCACCCGCACCAGCGATGAACTGCTGGCCAGTACCACGCGGGTCTCGGAGATCACCGAAGAGACCCATCGTGGTGCTATGGTCGAGCAGAGTGAAGTAAACCAGATCGCCACCGCCGCCACCGAACTGAGCGCCACCGCGCACCAGGTGGCGGAGAATGCCGAACAGGCCGCCAACGCCACCAGCGAGGCGGATGCCAAGGGGACCGAGGCCAACGTCATCACCATTGATGCCATGTGCGCCATCGACAACCTCGCCACCAGCGTACAGGAGTCGACACAGCTTATTCATGTGCTGGAGACCGAGAGCGAGAACATCGGCGGCGTGTTGGCGGTCATCTCCGGTATCGCCGAGCAGACCAATCTCCTCGCGCTGAACGCGGCCATCGAGGCCGCCCGTGCCGGGGAACAGGGCCGTGGCTTCGCCGTGGTGGCTGATGAAGTACGCACGCTGGCCAATCGCACCCAGCAGTCTACCGAGGAGATCAGCGCCATGATCGAGCGCCTGCAGGACGGCGCGCGCAAGGCCGTGACTGCCATGGAACGTGGTAGCGAGCTGGCGGCCGAGGGTGTCGATCGCACGGAAAAGACGGTCGAGGCCCTCGCCGATATTTCCGGTTCCATTTCCGTGGCCAACAATATGGTGACCCAGATCGCCACCGCGGCGAAGGAGCAGAGCGGGGTGGCCGAGGGTATCAGCCAGAGCATCGTCAACATCAGCGACGTCTCCGCGCAGGCCAGCGAGGGCATCGCCCAGTCCCGTCAGGCGGTGCAGAACCTGCGTGGCCTGGCCGAGTCTCTGCATCAGCTCCTGCTCAGCTTCCGCACCGCCTGAATCTCTCCCCTTGTGACACCGGTTGGCACGGTGTCTCGAACCCCGCCGGGCGGGGTGGTATAGTAGCGCCCCGTCACCCGCTGCCCGCTCACAAGGAGGATGCAATGCGAAACCCGGTTGCACGGCCACTGCTGTTGCCTGTCCTGTTCGGCTGTCTTTTCCTTGTCCCGCTGCTGGTGTCGGCACAGGCAGCGGCGCCACTGGCTACCGCCGCGGTGACCTATACGGAAGTAACGCGTGAGCGCGTTTTCGATGCCCAGATCGAGGCCATCAACAAGGCCACGGTCTCGGCCCAGGTCAGCGGCCGCGTGGAGGAGATCCGCTTCGACGTGGATGACTACGTGGTCAAGGGCGATGTCCTCATTCGTTTCCGTGACCGTGAGCAGCGTGCCCGCCTGCAGTCGGCCCAGGCACACTTCGAAGAGGCCGAGGCCGAATTCAAGCGCATCGAGGAAGTCTACCGAAAGAAAGTCGTCTCACGTGCCGCCTACGATCGCGCTGCCGCCCGGCTCAAGGCCGCGCGTGCCGCGCTCGATGAGGCCCGCGAGGCGCTGGAGAATACCGTCGTGCGCGCCCCCTATAATGGCATCGTGGTAAAGCGCCACATCGAAGTGGGCGAGACGGCACAGCGTGGGCAGCGCCTCATGACAGGCCTGTCGCTGGAACAGTTGCGCGCCACGGTGCAGATCCCGCAGAACCTCATCAACGCCATTCGCAAGCAGCGCAAGGCGCGCGTGATCCTGGGGGCCGATTCCGTTGTACCGGCTGAGAAACTGGTCATTTCTCCCTACGCCGATCCCAAAAGTCATACTTTCGAAATCCGTGCCCGCCTCGCAGCCTCGGTGCCCGGCATCTATCCCGGCATGCTGGTCAAGATTGCCTTTGCCGTTGGCAGCGAACGGCGTCTGAGTATCCCGCTGGGGGCACTGGCGCGGCGCAGTGAAGTTACCGCCGTCTATGTGCAGAATGGCGAGACCCTGGTGATGCGCCAGGTACGTGTGGGTAACCTGCTGCCCGAGGGACGCATCGAGATCCTTGCCGGTGTGGAAGAAGGTGAGCAGGTGGTGCTGGACCCGGTGACCGCCGCGGTGCGCATCAAGGATGGCATGGTCGCCACGGTCGGCGAGGGGGAGTAAGGCGTCATGGGGATCTCCGGGCGTATCGCGCGACTCTTTCTGCAATCCGAGATCACACCCCTGCTGGCGCTGGCCGGCCTGCTGCTGGGCCTGTTCGCCGTACTGGTGACACCGCGCGAGGAAGAGCCGCAGATCAACGTGACCTTTGCCAATGTCTTCATTCCGTATCCGGGTGCATCGGCCAGCGAGGTGGAACATCTGGTGACCACACCCGCTGAGCAGGTACTGGCGGAACTGGAAGGCATCAAGCATATCTACTCTGTTTCCCTGCCGGGACAGAGTATCCTTACCGTGCGCTTTCGCGTCGGTGAGGACCGCACCCAGGCCATCGTGCGCCTGTACAACGCCCTCTATTCCAACCGTGACTGGTTGCATCCCGGTGTCAACGTGGGCCAGCCGATCATCAAACCCAAGGGCATCGATGATGTCCCCATCGTCAGCCTGACCCTGTGGACGGACGATGGCACACGTGGCAGCCATGAGCTGCAGCGCGTGGCCCATGCCATCGAGGCCGAGCTCAAACGCGTGCAGGGCACGCGTGATATCTACACCATCGGTGGCCCTGACCGCATCGTTGCGGTACGTTTCGACCCGGCGGCACTGGCCGGCTACGGCCTGGACCTGCAGGCCATTCGCAGTGCCCTGGCGGCAACCAACTTCAGCCGCCGCGTCGGCAGCCTGGTGTACGACAATCAGGAAGTGCTCATCCAGGCCGGGGAATTCCTCACTCGCGTCGAAGAAATCCGCCGGCTGGTGATCGCCGTGCACGACGGTCGGCCGGTATATCTGGAAGATGTTGCCGAAGTGAGTCTCGGCGCCGATCAGCCGCACAGTTACACCTGGCTCGGCACCGGTCCCGCCGGTGTGGGCAAGGGGATCGAGGGTACGGATGAATATCCCGCCGTGACCGTGGCCATCGCCAAGCAGCCGGGCACCAACGCCGTGGATATCGCCGATCAGGTCATCGCACGCGTGGAGACCCTGCGCGGCGTGTTCATTCCCGACGGCGTCAACGTCACCATTACGCGTAACTATGGCGCCACCGCCGACGCCAAGGCGCGCAAGCTGATCTCCAAACTGATCTTTGCGACCGCCTCGGTGGTACTGCTGGTGCTGCTGGCGCTGGGCTGGCGCGAGTCCATCATCGTCGGTTTCGCGGTGGTCGTGACGCTGGCCATCACCCTGTTTGCCTCATGGGCCTGGGGGTTTACCCTCAATCGCGTGTCCCTGTTCGCGTTGATCTTCTCCATCGGTATCCTTGTCGATGACGCCATCGTCGTGGTGGAGAACATCCACCGCCACCTGGCCATGGGCAAGCGGCGCCTGGTGGAGGCCATTCCTCTGGCGGTGGACGAAGTCGGTGGGCCGACGATCCTCGCCACGCTGACGGTGATCGCCGCCCTGTTACCGATGGCCTTCGTTACCGGTCTCATGGGTCCCTACATGAGTCCCATTCCCATCAATGCCAGCATTGGCATGATCATCTCTCTGCTGGTGGCCTTCGTGGTAACACCGTGGCTGTCCAACCGGATGCTGGGCCATGCTGCGCACGCAACGGCCGGGCACGATGGTAGCGAGGATATCAATCCACGCCTGTACCGGGTATTCCAGCGTCTGGTGGGGCCGTTCATCGATCCACGGCAGGGCCGTAAGCGACGTTGGTGGCTGGTGGGCGGTATCGTCGTGCTGATGGTCCTGTCGGTGTCTCTGGTGCTGACCAAATCGGTGGTGCTGAAGATGCTGCCGTTCGACAACAAGTCGGAGTTCCAGGTCATCGTCGACATGCCCGAGGGGACGCCGGTGGAACACACGGCACGCGTGTTGACCGAACTGGCGGCGGTGATCCGCAAGGTGCCCGAGGTCTCCGATTACCAGGTCTATGCCGGTACCGCGGCGCCGATCAATTTCAACGGTCTCGTGCGCCAGTATTACCTGCGCCAGCAGGGTCACCTGGGGGACATCCAGGTCAACCTCGTCGACAAGAAGGCGCGCGATCGCCAGAGCCACGAGATCGCCGCCTCCCTGCGCGCCTCGCTGACCGAAGTGGGGCGACGTCATGGCGCCATCGTCAAGGTGGTGGAAGTGCCGCCGGGTCCGCCGGTGCAGTCACCGCTGGTGGCCGAGATCTACGGTCTCGACTACGCAGGCCAGCAGGCCGTGGCGCGTCAGGTAATGGCGCATTTCCGCGGTGTGCCCGAGGTGGTGGACGTGGACGACAGCAGTGTGGCCAGTACACCGCGTATGGTCCTGGCGGTGGATCGCGATCGTGCCGCACAGCATGGCGTCGCCCAGCAGACCGTGGTGGCTACACTGGCCGCCGCCATGGACGGTGAGGACGTGAGTTACCTGCACGATGACCATGCCAAGTACCCCATCCCCGTGCGCCTGCAACTGGCGCCAGAGCGGCTCGGGCGTATGGAGAGCCTGCTGGATATTCGTCTGCGCAACCGCGAGGGACGGCTGGTGAACCTGGGTGAACTGGTGACGCTGCGGCAGCTCGAACGCGAGCAGGCCATCTACCACAAGGACCTGTTGCCCGTGGTATATGTCACCGGTGATGTTGCCGGTGAGACCGACAGTCCTCTGTACGGCATGTTTGGTATCTATGCCAGTATCGCCCGCGGGCTGGACGAAGCGGGCCGGGTTTTGCCGCAGTACCTTATCGACCAACCGGCCCATCCCTATCACTTCTCCCTCAAGTGGGACGGCGAGTGGCAGATCACCTACGAGACCTTCCGTGACATGGGCATCGCCTACTCGGTGGGCCTGATCCTGATCTACCTGCTGGTGGTGGGACAGTTCCGCTCCTATATTACGCCGCTGGTGATCATGGCCCCCATTCCGCTGACCATCATCGGCGTCATGCCCGGCCATGCCCTGCTGGACAAGCAGTTCACCGCCACGTCCATGATCGGCATGATCGCCCTGGCCGGCATCATCGTGCGCAACTCCATCCTGCTGGTGGACTTCATCAACCAGGAACGTGCGCGCGGGCTGAGTTTCGAGGAGGCAGTGCTGCGTTCGGGGGCGGTGCGCACCAAGCCCATCGTGCTCACCGGCCTGGCCGCCATGCTGGGGGCTTTCTTCATCCTCGACGACCCGATCTTCAGCGGACTGGCCGTGGCCCTGATCTTTGGTATCCTCGTCTCCACCCTGCTGACCCTGGTGGTGATCCCGGTGATGTACTATGCCTTCAACTACCGGCGCCAGGCGGGTCCGGCGGGCGGTGGGGCGGAGCCGGCGGCCTGAGACCGGTCACGCGGTGACAGCCCCTGCCGGCGGGTCCCGATACGGGGGCGGGCAGGGGGCGAATATTGCCGCCCTGACCGTCTGTGGCGGCCCGTGCCGGTTCACGTTACCGGCGATCCTTGATACCATGCCCATCCTCAAGTTTTTCAATGCACATATAGACGCAGATTATTGATTCTGCCCGGGGCACAATGGCTGATCGAAGACTACAGGTATTCCACACGGTCGCCCGCCTGCTGAGCTTCACCAAGGCGGCTGAAGAACTCCACATGACCCAGCCGGCGGTGACCTTTCAGGTCCGCCAGCTGGAGGAATACTTCAATACCCGCCTGTTCGACCGTACCCACAACCGCATCAGCCTGACCGAGGCCGGTGAGCGTGTCTATGGCTATGCCGCCAGTATTTTCCAGCTCTACAGCGAAATGGAAAACTCGGTGCGAGAGATCACCGGCGACATCAGTGGTGTGCTGGTGCTCGGCGCCAGTACCACCATCGCCGAGTACATGTTGCCGCAACTGCTGGGTGACTTTAAGGAAAAGTATCCGGATGTGACCATTCGCCTCAAGGTGGCCAATACCGACGGCATCGTTTCGCAGGTGGAAAACAACACCATCGATCTCGGTGTAGTGGAAGCCCCGGTCAACAACAAGAACCTGGTAGTGGAGGAATGCCGTACCGATCAGATGGTACTCATCGTGCCACCCAATCACCCGCTTGCGGGCCATCAGACCATCAGCATGGACGGTTTCATGGAATATCCCTTCATCTGCCGCGAAGAGGGTTCGGGTACGCGAGAGGTGATGATCGAGCATATGGTCGATGCCGGGCTCAACACCAGCATGCTCAACGTCTCCATGGAACTGGGCAGTCTCGAAGCCATCAAGCGCGCCGTGGAGGCGGGTATGGGGGTCTCGGTACTGTCGCGTGCCACGCTCAGCAAGGAACTCAAGCTCGGCACGCTGGTGGCGATCAATATCGACCCGCCCATCACACGCCCTTTCTCCTTCGTCCACCAGAAACAGAAGTTCAAGGCGCGCGCCATGGATGAGCTGCTCAGTTTCGCGCGCAACTATTGCGTCGAGCACCAGGACGATCAGCTCTGATCATGATGTGCCCGTAGCGGCGATGAGCGACAATGAAGACCTCGGAAAAGAAACTGCTGGAGTGTTACCGCGGGCTGCGTGATGACGAGCGGCGTACCTTGCTCGAGTTTGCCGAGTTTCTTGCTTCTCGCCACGAGGCCCGCACGCCGGATGTGAGTGAACCTGAACATCAGCCCGCACCGGATAATGAAACCGTCGTTGCCGCCATCAAGCGGCTTTCTGCTACCTACAGGATGCTGGACAGGGGAAAGATGTTGCACGAGATATCTTCACTGATGGCCCAACATGTCATGCAGGGGCGCGAGGCCCCTGATGTGATCGCCGAGCTCGAAGATATCTTTGCAAGGAAGTACGCGGACTACCGGGAAGACAGCGGGCAATGATCGAGACCCTGTCGCGCTGGTACCGGCGTTACTTTACCCATCCCCAGGCGGTGTTGCTCGCCATTCTGCTGGTGGTGGGGTTTACCATCGTGCTCACCATGGGGCGCATGCTGGCACCGGCCATTGCCGCGCTGATCATCGCCTACCTGCTCGAAGGTGTTGTACGGTTCCTCGAACGTCGCGGGACGCGACGTTTCAACGCGGTGTTACTGACCTTCCTGCTGTTCATTTCATTCATTGTCTTCCTGCTATTTGGCGTCATCCCCCTGTTGTCGGTACAGGTCTCGGAGTTCTTTGGTGAACTGCCCGTCTACCTGGCACGCTGGCAGGAGACCCTCATGGAACTGCCACAGCAGTACAGTTTCATCAGCAGTGAACAGGTGGCTGAATTCATGGGTCTCATCAAGCGGGAAGTGGCCGAGATGGGACAGCGCATCGTCACCCTGTCGTTGACCTCTCTGCCGGGCATCATAACCGTGGTGGTCTATCTGTTTCTGGTGCCCTTGCTGGTGTTTTTCTTTCTCAAGGACAAAACGCTGCTGCTTGGCTGGTTGTCGGGTTTTCTGCCTCGCGATCGCAGCCTGCCCTCCGAGGTGTGGCACGAAGTGGACCAGCAGATGGGCAACTATGTGCGTGGCAAGGCCTGGGAGGTGCTCATCGTCGGCATCGCCTGCTTTGTTGCCTTTGGAGTGCTCGGCCTCAAGTACACCATCCTGCTTGCGGTACTCGTCGGCCTGTCGGTGATCGTACCCTACATCGGTGCGGCGGTGGTCACCATCCCGGTAGCGGTGGTAGCCTACTTCCAGTGGGGCTGGAGCAGCGAGTTCGCCTGGTTGATGGGTGTCTACTTCGTCATTCAGGCGCTCGACGGCAATGCCCTGGTTCCGTTGCTGTTCTCCGAGGTGGTCAACCTGCACCCGGTGGCCATCATCATCGCCATCCTCGTCTTCGGTGGTCTGTGGGGTTTCTGGGGTGTGTTCTTCGCCATACCCCTGGCGACACTGGTCAATGCCATCCTGCGCGCCTGGCCACGCACGCCGGTGGAGGAGGCCGCGGGGGAGACGCGGGCGAGCTGAGTCCCGGCAAAGGTTTTTTCCTGTCGTCCCGGTGCTGAGGTATCTTCTTTTCGAGCTTCTCCCCTGCCGTGCGAGTGAGAAATATTCTTAACAAAAAGTCAGATAAGGATACCCCCGCCGGGAAGGCAGAGCCCCCCTACAATACATCCGATGCGTGGTCCGCCAGCCGCGAGCGTTCACCACGCAGCAGGGTGACGTGGCCGCTGTGGGGCCATTTGCGAAAACGATCCACGACGTAGGTGAGTCCCGAGGTGGTTTCGGTCAGGTAGGGGGTGTCGATCTGTGCAACGTTGCCGAGGCAGACGACCTTGGTACCGGGGCCGGCACGGGTGATGAGGGTCTTGAGCTGCTTGGAGGTCAGGTTCTGTGCCTCGTCGATAATGATGAAGCGATTGAGGAAGGTGCGTCCACGCATGAAATTGACCGAGCGGATCTTGATGCGCTGACTGAGCAGATCATTGGTGGCGGCACGCGCCCAGTCACCGGGCTGTTCGTTGTGCGTCAGGACTTCCAGATTGTCCATCAGGGCTCCCATCCATGGTGCCATCTTTTCTTCCTCCGTGCCGGGCAGGTAGCCGATGTCCTCGGCCACCGGTACGGTGACGCGGGTCATGATGATCTCACGGTAGATTTTTTTCTCCAGCGTCTGTTCGAGACCCGCGGCGAGGGTCAGGAGTGTCTTGCCGGTGCCGGCCTGGCCGAGCAGGGAAACGAAGTCGATCTCCGGGTCCATGAGCAGGTTGAGGGCGAAGTTCTGTTCGCGGTTGCGCGCCCTGATGCCCCATACGGTATGCATGTCACTGCGGTGATCAGTGACTGTCTGCAACACGGCACTGCCATCCTCGACGCGTTTGACGATTGCCTCGAAGCGCCGCTCGCCATCGTCGTGGTAGAGAAATTCACCCGGCGTCCACTCACCGATATCGGCCCCGCTGAGGCGGTAACAGGTATGGTCATCTTCGCGCCAGGATTCCATATTCTCGGCATGCTCCGTCCAGAAGGCTGCGTCCAGTTCCTGGTAACCCCTGAACAGCAGGTTGACGTCTTCCAGTACCTGGTCGTTGTAATAGTCTTCCGCGTGCAGGCCGACGATGGCGGCCTTGATGCGCAGGTTGATGTCCTTGGAGACCAGCGTCACGCGCACGGTCGGATACTGTTCCTTGAGGGCCAGGCAGGTACCGAGAATATCGTTGTCCGGCTGGTTACCGGGCAGGGTTTCGGGCAGGTGGTTGACGAGGGTTTCGGTCTGGAAGAACAGGCGTCCCGGTGGCGTGTCGTCTTCTCCCTCACGGCTCGCGCCATTGGCGAGCAGGGGGTTGAGGACCAGGCCCGCGGAAATGTCTTCCACGGACGCATGGCTCATCAGTTCATCGAGAAAACGGCTGGTCTGGCGTGCATTGCGTGCTACTTCCGAGGGCCCTTTCTTGTGATTGTCCAGTTCCTCGAGGACGATCATGGGCAGGAAGACATCGTGCTCCTTGAAACGGAACAGCGCCGTCGGGTCATGCATCAGGACATTGGTGTCGAGAACGAACAGGCGGTTGGATTGAGGATTCACCAGTAGCAGTTTCCAGGTAGCACGGCAAACAGGCGTTCAGCCCTTTTTTGCCGTGCGGTTGAGTTGTTTGACGGCCTCGAGCACTTCGTCCACATGGCCAGCGACCCTGACCTTGCGCCATTCTTTCACCAGGCGGCCTTCGCTGTCGATGAGAAAGGTAGAGCGCTCGATACCGCGCACCTTCTTGCCGTACATGTTCTTCATCTTGATGACATCGAACATCTGGCAGAGTTTTTCCTCCTCGTCTGCGATCAGATCGAAGGGAAACCCGTGTTTGGCTCTGAAGTTCTCGTGCGACTTCAGGCTGTCGCGCGAGACACCGAGGACAATGGTGTTCTGGCGCCTGAATTTGGCATGCTGATCACGAAAGTCCCGCCCCTCGGTGGTACAACCGGGCGTGTTGTCTTTTGGATAGAAATACAGCACCACGTTGCTACCGTGAAGATCCTTCATACGGATCGTCTTTTCGCCGGTGGCGGGAACACTGAAGGCCGGGACCTTGTTGCCGACTTTGGCCTGTTTCATGGGATCGTTTTCTCCTCCGGTCTCAGACCTTGACCGGTTCAATGATGGCGTCAAGATTCAGTTGATCGCAGAAATCCATGAACTGCTCACGCAGGCTGGCGATGTGCGTGTCCGCCGGTACTTCAACGGTCATGTTGAGGGAGAACATCTGTGTACCGGTGTGCGCGGCGCGGTAACTGCCGGTGTAGAGATCATGGATATTGATACCACGGCTGGAGAAGAAGCCGGCCAGCTGATTGACGATACCGGGGTGGTCGAGGGCGATGACCTCGACACTGTAGGGGATCGCGTTGACGGTATCGTCACGTGCCTCGGTGCGGCGTGTATGAATCGTCAGCCCCAGCCGTTCCTGCATGGTTGGCAGGCTGTCCTCCAGCTTGGCGATACTGTTCCAGCGGCCACTGGCTAGCATGATGAGGGCAAATTCACCACCCAGCACCGACATGCGACTGTCCTCGATGTTGCAGTCGTTGGCCAGCACGATATCGGACAGTTCGGTAACCAGCCCGGCCCGATCCGGGCCGATGGCCGAGATCACCAGGTAATTCGTCGCAGTGTGTTCAGACATGTTTCAGGATGACTCGTGGTTGGCGCGTGAGGTGGCCGCAAATATTTGCATAACCGATTGTTTTTCCAGTTGTTAACTCACCATTGCCAGTATCAGCGGGAGGCTTTCGACACCAGCTGTCTGCATTCTAATCCGGAAGCGATACCTTGCGTAAACTTTCCGCGGCCTCCTCGGGGCTGACGGTGTTGACGAACAGGCCGGAGCCGAGTTCGAAGCCGGTGGGAATGCTGGTACGCGGACAGATCTCGAGGTGCCAGTGATAGCTGGCCTCACTGCCCGGGTAGTCGTTGCTTCGCGGGCGCGTGTGCAGGAAGAAATTGTATTGCGCGCCACCGATCACGGCATCCAGGCGCGCCATGGTGCGACGGAACAGTCTCGCCAGATCCGCCATGTCGGCTTCGTCGGCGTCGAGATAACTGGCCTCGTGCTTCAGCGGCAGGATGTGCACCTCCCATTCGTAGCGGCTGGCGAAGGGCTTGATGGCGATGAAGCGCTCGCTGCGCTCTACGACGTACTGGCCGACGTTGATCTGGCGCACCACTTCGCCCGACTCACGATCATAGATGGTCGTCTCGAAGGTCAGTGCTTCGTCAATGAGGGTGCAGAAGATGCAGTGGTGATGTTTCTGGTAGTACTGCTGGCTGTGGGTGACCTCGTCGTGGACGTTCTGTGGTACCACCGGCGTGGCGATGATCTGGCTGTGGGTATGGGCCATGCTGGCACCCGCGGCAGGACCGAAATTCTTGAATACCAGCACATAACGCAGACGCGCATCCATGTCATAGAGGGCGCGCATGCGTGACTGGTAGGTGGAAAACAGCAGGTGCAGGTGGCTGTCGTCCATCTCGTGGATACCAATGCCGTGTTTGGCATGATCGACGATGACCTCATGGCGGCCATAGCCGTCGATGGCCTGTTGCAGACCGAAGCTCAGGCCGCGCGGTGCCGGATCGCTGCCCAGCACGGGGTAGAGATTCTCGACAATGCGGATCCGCCACTCGCCGTCGGCGGGCACACGCAGCAGCTCGGGCGGCGTCTGGTCCTCGTTGCCGCGGCAGAAGGGGCAGGTGTCCACGTGGCTGCGGGTATCCCGGGGTGCGGGATCTTCCGCCTTGCGCGGGCGCATGCTGCGTGCCGTGGCCACCAGCACCGATTCACTGGGGACGATGGGATTGATGCGGATCTCGCGCACCGCCCGGGGTTCCTTGTCTGCGGGGGTCGTGCTCATGCTGCCCGCCATTATAGGGGAGATCGGCCCCCCGCCGACCGTGAAATTTTTATGCCCCACTAAATCCCGCTTGCGCCAGCGGCCGTGTGGGAGTCCGCCCCGGGCGGCTTGTCAGTTCCCGGGTGCCCAAGTACCATGTGGCGTTTATCCGGGGAGGAGTTATACGCATGTTTCAGGGGAGCCTGGTTGCCCTCGTCACCCCCATGGCCGACGATGGCGCCGTTGACAGCAAGGCCCTCGCTGCCCTGGTGGAGTTCCACGTGGAGAAGGGCACCGACGCCATTATCGCCGTCGGCACCACGGGGGAGTCCGCCACCCTCAGCGAGAGCGAACACTGCCAGGTGATCCGCGAGGTGGTGAACCAGGCGCGTGGCCGCATCCCGGTGATCGCCGGGACTGGCGCCAATGCCACCAGCGAGGCCATCGCCCTGACCCGCTGTGCCCGCGAGGCCGGTGTCGACGCCTGCCTGCTGGTGACCCCCTATTACAACAAGCCGACCCAGGAAGGCCTCTACCTGCATCATCGTGCGGTAGCCGAAGCTGTTGATATTCCACAGATTTTATACAACGTGCCGGGGCGCACGGCGGTGGACATGCTGCCCGAGACGGTCGCGCGGCTGGCGCAGGTGGCCAATATCATCGGCATCAAGGATGCCACCGGTGACCTGGCGCGCTACCACGCGACCCGGGCCGTGGTTGGCGAGGACTTCGCCATCTTCAGCGGCGACGATGCCACCGCCATGGAGCTCATGCTCCTCGGCGCTCAGGGTGACATCTCGGTGACCGCCAATGTGGCGCCGGCCCAGATGCACGCCATGTGCGCGGCTGCCCTCGCCGGTGACCGCGAAACGGCCGAGCGCCTCAATACGCCGCTGATGCCCCTGCACGAGGGGCTTTTCGTCGAGGCCAATCCCATCCCGGTAAAGTGGGCCCTGCACGAGATGGGCCTCATCGGGCCGGGGATCCGCTTGCCTCTGACACCGCTTTCCGAACCCCTGCGCGCACCCCTGCGCGCCCGGCTGCACGATGCCGGTTTACTGTAAGTCTTCACTACCAGGCAGGTATTCGATGTTTTCAGCCTCTTTTCGACGTGCCCTTTCACTGACGGCCCTGCTCGCGGGTCTTGCTGCCCTTGCCGTGGGCTGTTCCTCCACACCCGATAAGTCCCCCTACGAGGACGCCAACGTGGAGCGCCCGCTGGAGATGCCGCCGGCACTGGTGGTCAGCGGTGACAACCCCATTGCCGCCACCTATGCCGGCTACCAGTCCGCCCCCGGTGCCGCCGTGGTACCGCCGCTGGCGCAGGGCATTCGCCTGGGCCGTGACGGCGGTCTGCGCTGGCTGGAGGTGGAGGCGCCGGTGGAACGGGTATGGGACGCTGCGCAGAGTTTCTTCACGGCCAACGGTCTTGGCGTGAGTATTGCCGACACCCGTCTCGGCATTATCGAGAGTAACTGGGTGGAGCGGCGCGCGGATGTGCCCGTGGGCTGGTTCGAGCGCCTGTTCCGTGATGCCGAGGCGCGCCGCAAGGACCGCTTCCGGCTGCGCGTGGAACGCGGCGATGATGGCCACACGCGGGTCTTTGTTGCTCACCGCAGCCTGCTGGAGCAGCCCTCGGGCTGGGTCTGGGGCGCGCCGGACGCCTTGCTGGAGATGGAATTGTTGCAGCGTTTCGCCATGCATCTGGGTGTGGCACAACAGGCGGCCGCGGCCGCCGTGCCAGTGGAACCGGCGCCAGCACGTGCGGTCATGGACGCGGACGGAGGCGAGCCGGTGCTGCGCATTCATGAAGGCTTCGCACGCAGCTGGCGCCATGTGCAGCTGGCGCTGGACCGCCTCGGCTTCCTGGTACAGGACCGGGATCGCTCGGCCGGCCGCTACTACATCAAGCTCAGCGCGGACTTTTTCAGCCAGGAACAGGGCTGGTTGTCGCGCCTGTTTGGCGGAGATGACGCCGCCCGCGAGACGGTCTTCGTGCTGTCCCTGCAATCACAGGGCGACGAGAGCACCCTGCGTATTCTCAGCGAGGCAGGTGCACCGGCAAAGACCGAGCTTGCCCGGCGCCTGCTGGGTGAATTTGAGAAACTGTTGCGCTAGGCGAGTCCGCCATGCGCATTGCCTGTCTGGGCAGCGGGAGTCGCGGTAATGCCACGCTCATTCAGCAGGACGAGACCTGCGTGCTGGTGGACTGCGGTTTCTCGGTGCGTGAACTGGAGCGTCGCCTTGCCGACCTGGGGCTGGATCTCGCCATGCTCTCGGCGGTGCTGGTGACCCACGAGCACGGCGATCACATCAGCGGCGTATCGCGCCTGGCCCGGCGCAGCGGTATCCCGGTGCATGCCACGCGCGGTACCGCACGTTTTCTGGACGACGACGTGTGCGTGCAGGAGGTGAAGCCCGACGGCGTGTTTCGTGTCGGTGCCCTGGAGGTGACACCTTACCCGGTGCCCCACGATGCCAGTGAGCCGTGTCAGTTTGTTCTGCGCGGTGGCTCGGCGTGCTTTGGTATGCTCACCGATGCCGGGCATGTGACGCCACACATGGTACGCAGCCTGAGCCGCTGCCAGGTCCTGTACCTGGAATGCAACCATGACAGCGAGATGTTGCGCACGGGCAGCTATCCAGCCGCGCTCAAGGAGCGTGTGGCGGGACGTTACGGACATCTGAGCAACGCACAGGCTGCCGATCTGCTGGGTGCGCTGGATCGCGCAGGCCTGCATACCGTGGTGGCAGCGCATCTGAGCGAGAAGAACAATCAGGTCGGGCTGGCCCACGCGGCACTGAGCGAGACCCTGGCGCGGTCACCGGGTGGGAATGATGGTGCGACTGCGCAGATCCATATCGCCATGCAGGATACGGTGCTCGGCTGGATCGACGTTACCTGAAGCGCATCCACCAGGCAGTGAGCGCGGCGCGGCCGCGACGGAGCAGGACATGAAACGCAAAGACATCCTTTACTCGGGCAAGGCCAAGTCGGTATATACCACTGACGATGCCGACAGGCTGATCCTCGAGTTTCGCGACGACACCTCCGCCTTCGATGGTGAAAAGGTCGAACAGCTGGCGCGCAAGGGCCGGGTCAACAACTATTTCAACGCCTTCATCATGCAGAAGCTGGCCGCGGCGGGTATCGAGAACCACTTCATCGAGCGCATCTCGGACAACGAATCGGTGGTGCGCCGGCTGGAGATGTTGCCGGTGGAGTGCGTGGTGCGCAATCTCGCCGCCGGCAGTCTGTGCCGCCGCCTGGGCATCGAGGAAGGCCGGGAACTGAAACCACCGGTATTCGAATTCTTTCTCAAGAACGACGCCCTGCACGACCCCATGATCAATGAATCGCACATCCGTACCTTTGGCTGGGCGACGGACGAGGAAGTGGCGCAGATGCAGTCCCTGACCCTGGCCGTCAATACCGTGCTGCGCGACCTGTTCGCCGCCGGTAACATGCTGCTGGTGGACTACAAGCTGGAGTTTGGCCGCTACCAGGGGCGCCTGCTACTGGGTGACGAATTCAGTCCCGACGGTTGCCGGCTATGGGATGCGCAGACCCGCGAGAAGCTCGACAAGGACCGCTTTCGGCAGGGTCTGGGAGGCGTCATCGAGGCCTACGAAGAGGTTGCCCACCGCCTCGGTATCCCGCTGGACTGAATTCCGGGGCTTACAATAACCCCTTGAACAAAAGGGGAAATTCCCCCGCCATCACTTGTGCCGGCGCCCCCACCGGTCGCCATTCTCACCGTTCTCGTGGCTAAAGCTTGTCGCTGTACTGACGATAACCACTGTTAACTACCCCAGAGTATGAAGGGAATCAACTTTGCCGATTAAAGTTGATGTCAAAGGTGTGTGAATGGCCACGAACGGTAACAAGCTTTCCATAAATTTTCTCTCCAGTCTGCAGATCCGCCATAAGCTGTGGCTGGGTTTTGGCGCTATTCTTGCCGTACTGACGCTGGTGGCGCTGGTGGCCCTGCGCAGCCTCTCCAGTGCCCAGCATAGCGTGGAGACCGTGGTGGGTGAGAGTCTGCCGACGGTGATCCGTTCTCAGGAACTGGCGGCCACCCTCGATGAGGCCGGCGAGGCAATGGGTTTCTATCTGCTCAGCAAGACCGATCAGGATCGCCAGCAGTATGAACAGGCCCTCAAACGCCTCGACGTGATTCTCGCTGAGCTGCGTGAGATGCCTGCCGTGGCTGCCGATCCCGAAGCCAGTGAGATCGTCAGCCAGGTGACCGAAGGGATTTCCCGGCTCAAGACCTACCGCCTGCGTATGCTGGAGCTGGCCGACAATTTTTCGAAGAACTTCCCTGCTTTTCAATACGCTTATGAGAACCTTAATAATCATGCTCTGGTGATCCAGCAGAATCTGGCGCAGGTGGTTGCTGCCGAGCGTGATGAAGAAATCAGTGAAGCACGCCGCAACCTGCTGTTTCTGACTACCGATCTACGTCAGAGCTGGATCAACGTGCTCAATGGCGTGAGGGCTTACATGGCCTTCCGCGGCAAGACCGACCGGGAAAATCTGCAACTTTTCCTCGATGTTTTCAAAGACAAGCTGGCCAGGGTCAATGAACATGCCGAGATGCTCAACTTCGAGCAGTCGGACTCACTTGAACAGGTCAACGAACATACTGCTGCCTATCTTAAGGCCCTCACAGGTATGATAGAAATTCACAGCAGCGATCGCTGGCGTACCGACGCCTACCTGATCCGCAACGAGGTCGGCCCACTGACTGCCACCATCAAGGCAAACATCCGCAAGCTGGTGGATCTGCAGCGTACGCATAATGCCGAGCTCAGCGATGCCCTGATCACGGACGTTGCCGGTACCTGGTACTTCGTTGCCGTGCTGGTCGTCGTTGGCCTGGTGATCGGCATTGGCAGTGCCTGGTTGATCTCCACGCTGGTGGTCTCACCGTTGCGCAACGCCGTGGCGGCCATGGAGGACATTGCCCAGGGTGAAGGTGATCTGACTCATCGTCTCGATGTGAAGGGCAAGGATGAAATCGCCCAGCTGGCACGTGCCTTCAACCTGTTTGCCGACAAGATCCGTGACACCATCGCCCAGGTGACGGGCGCCACCAGCCAGCTGGCGGCAGCGGCCGAGGAGATGTCACATATTTCCACCGAGACCAGCAACGGCGTACAGCGCCAGCGCTCGGAGACCGAACAGGTGGCGACAGCCATGAACGAAATGACCGCCACGGTGCAGGAAGTGGCGCGTAACGCCGAGTCGGCCGCCGAGGCTGCGCGTGGTGCTGACGAAGAATCCAGCAAGGGTCAGCACGTGGTGACTGAATCGGTTTCGTCCATCGATACCCTGGCCGGTGAGGTGGAACGTGCTGCCGGCGTCATTCAGCGCCTGGAGAAGGACACCGAGTCCATTGGCACGGTGCTGGAAGTCATCCAGGGGATCGCCGAGCAGACCAACCTGCTGGCCCTGAATGCCGCCATCGAGGCGGCCCGCGCGGGTGAACAGGGGCGTGGTTTTGCCGTGGTGGCCGATGAGGTGCGCAGCCTGGCAAGTCGTACCCAGAGTTCTACCCAGGAGATCAAGGAGATGATCGAACGCCTGCAGGCCAATGCCCAGGATGCCGTCAACGTCATGGAGGGCGGGCGCGAGAAGGCGCGCTCCAGTGTCGATTTCGCCAGCAAGGCCGGCGAGGCACTGGAACGCATCACCGGCGCCGTCAATGCCATCGCCACCATGAACAACCAGATCGCCGAGGCGGCCCGTCAGCAGGGCGAGGTCTCCGAGGAGATCAATCGCAACGTGGTGAACATCTCCCAGGTGGCCGAAGAGACCTCCGGCAGTACCTCACAGCTGGCCAATGCCAGCCAGGAGCTGGCGCGCCTGGCCGCCGATCTGCAGGGACTGGTGGGCCGCTTCAAGGTCTGAGCAGGGGATCCTCCCCGCCATATACGAATCCTGCCTCTACAAAAGCCGTAGCGGAAAATACCTGTTTTTCGCTACGGCTTCTTGCTGCACGCCTTTTTGGTTACAATGCGGCGCAACCATCCGAATTTCCCTGACCAGAGAAGCATCGACTGCCTATGGCGCGCAATTCCTATAACGCTGATGCCATCGAAGTACTCAGCGGCCTGGAGCCGGTACGCAAGCGTCCCGGCATGTATACCCAGACAGAACGCCCCAATCACCTTGCCCAGGAAGTCATCGACAACAGCGTCGACGAAGCGATTGCCGGTTATGCCAGTCGTATCGACGTGGAGCTGCACAAGGACGGTTCCCTGAGCGTTGCCGATGATGGCCGCGGTATGCCGGTGGATACCCACAAGGGCGAGAAGATCTCGGGTGTCGAGGTCATCCTCACGCGCCTGCACGCCGGCGGCAAGTTCTCCAACAAGAACTACCAGTTTTCCGGTGGCCTGCACGGGGTCGGCGTGTCGGTCGTCAATGCCCTGTCCAAACACCTGGAAGTCTGGATCAAGCGCGACGGTGTGGAGTACAACATCGCCTTCGCCAACGGCAAGCGTGTCTCGAAGCTGGAGAAGATCGGTACCGTCGGTAAGCGCAATACCGGCACGACCCTGCGTTTCTGGCCCGATCCAAAGTATTTCGATACCGTCAAGTTTTCCATACCCCGCCTCAAGCATGTGTTGCGCGCCAAGGCGGTGCTGTGCCCCGGCCTGCATGTCAGCTTTACCGATGAGGCCAGTGGCGACAGCGAAGAATGGTTCTACGAGGACGGCCTGCAGAGTTACATGCTCGAGGCCCTGCGCGGCTGTGAGCTGTTGCCGGAGAAGCCCTTCATGGGCAGCCTCAGTGGCAACGACGAGGCCGTGGACTGGGCACTGGCATGGGTGGTGGAAGGGGAGAGCTCCATCACCGAGAGTTACGTCAACCTGGTGCCAACCCCGCAGGGTGGTACCCACGTCAACGGCTTGCGTACCGGTCTCACCGAAGCCCTGCGCGACTTTTGCGAGTTGCGTAACCTCCTGCCGCGCGGCGTCAAGCTCAGCCCGGAGGACGTCTGGGACCGTGTCTCCTATGTCCTGTCGGTGAAACTCACCGATCCCCAGTTCAGTGGCCAGACCAAGGAGCGCCTGTCCTCGCGCGAGTCCACCGCCTTCGTCTCCGGGGTCATCAAGGACGCCTTTGCCGCCTGGCTCAACCAGCATGTGGAGTCGGGGGAACGCATTGCGGAACTGGCCATCAGCAGCGCCCAGTCGCGTCTCAAGGCAGGCAAGAAGGTAGTGCGCAAGAAAGTCACCCAGGGGCCGGCCCTGCCCGGCAAACTGGCCGACTGCAGTTCCCAGGACCTGTCACGCAGCGAGCTGTTTCTCGTCGAGGGCGATTCCGCCGGTGGTTCGGCCAAGCAGGCGCGCGATCGTGAATTCCAGGCGATCATGCCCCTGCGTGGCAAGATCCTCAATTCCTGGGAAGTGGACTCGGCCCAGGTACTGGCCTCGCAGGAAGTCCACGATATCTCGGTAGCCATCGGTGTCGATCCCGGAGCCAGCGATATTTCCGGCCTGCGTTACGGCAAGATCATCATTCTCGCCGACGCCGATTCCGACGGCGCCCACATCGCCACCCTGTTGACTGCACTGTTTCTGCGCCACTTTCAACCACTGGTGATGGCCGGGCGCATCTACGTGGCCATGCCACCGTTGTATCGCATTGACGTGGGCAAGGAGGTCTATTATGCCCTCGATGATGCCGAGCGCCAGGGCATCATGGACCGCATCGCGGCGGAAAAGAAAAAGGGCAAGGTGACGGTGACGCGTTTCAAGGGCCTCGGTGAGATGAACCCCATGCAGCTGCGTGAGTCCACCATGGATCCCGATACGCGCCGCCTCGCGCGCCTCACCATGAAGCCCGGTGATGGCACACAACAGTTGCTCGACATGCTGTTGTCCAAGAAACGCGCCAGTGACCGCAAGGCCTGGCTGGAAGAAAAGGGCGACATGGCGCAGATCTGACAGTATCGTGCCGGGCGGCTGCCCGGCCCCATAACCAGGTAATTAACATTTTCAGAATATGGCAAAGAAACCCCCATCTCCACCGCCACCGTCGGACGATAATATCGAACGGTTGCCGCTGAAGGATTTTACCGAACGGGCCTACCTGGACTACTCCATGTACGTCATCCTCGATCGCGCCCTGCCGCACGTGGGGGACGGTCTCAAGCCGGTGCAGCGGCGTATCGTCTATGCCATGTCGGAACTGGGTCTCAAGGCCGGCACCAAGTTCAAGAAGTCCGCACGCACGGTGGGTGATGTACTTGGTAAGTACCATCCCCACGGTGACTCGGCCTGTTACGAAGCCATGGTGCTCATGGCGCAACCGTTCTCCTACCGCTATCCCCTGCTCGAAGGGCAGGGCAACTGGGGTTCACCGGACGATCCCAAGTCCTTCGCCGCCATGCGTTACACCGAGTCACGCCTGTCGGCCTTTGCGGATCTGCTGCTCTCGGAACTGGGCCAGGGCACGGTGGAGTGGACCGCCAATTTCGATGGTACGCTCGATGAGCCGGTGGTGCTGCCGGCGCGCGTGCCCCACGTATTGCTCAACGGCACCACCGGTATCGCCGTGGGTATGGCTACCGATATTCCACCGCACAACCTCACGGAGGTGCTACAGGCCTGTATTCACCTGCTGGATACCCCGAAGGCCACAGTGCGCGAACTGTGCAAGTTCATCAAGGGCCCCGATTACCCGACCGATGCCGAGATCATTACGCCGCGCGCGGACATCAAAAAAATCTACGATACCGGCCACGGCTCTATTCGCATGCGCGCGCGCTTTGAAAAGGAAGGCAGCGACATCATCATCACCGCCCTGCCGCACCAGACCTCGCCGGCACGCGTACTGGAGCAGATCGCCGGGCAGATGAATGCCAAAAAGCTGCCCATGGTGGTGGATCTGCGTGACGAATCCGACCACGAAAACCCCACGCGCCTGGTGGTCGTACCGCGTTCCAGCCGTATCGACGTGGACGGGCTCATGACCCACCTGTTCGCCACCACCGATCTCGAGCGCACCTACCGCGTCAATCTCAATGTCATCGGGCTCAACGGTCGTCCCGGCGTGCGCAACCTGCGCGATATTCTCGTCGACTGGCTGAAGTTCCGTACCGATACCGTGCGCCGCCGACTGGAATTTCGCCTCGACAAGGTGGAGAAGCGCCTGCATCTGCTCGACGGCCTGTTGATTGCCTTCCTGAACCTGGACGAAGTGATCCGCATCATCCGCAAGGAAGATGAACCCAGACCGGTATTGATGAAACGCTTCAAGCTCACCGAGGTGCAGGCTGACTACATCCTCGATACCCGTCTGCGTCAACTGGCGCGACTGGAAGAGATGAAGATCCGCGATGAGCAGAAGGCGCTGGCGCAGGAAAAGAGTGAGCTGGAGAAACTGCTGGCCTCGAAGGCGCGCCTCAAGACGCTGATCAAGAAGGAACTCAAGGCAATCATTGAGGAGTTCGGTGACAAGCGGCGCTCACCCATTGTCGCCCGTGAAGCGGCACAGGCGCTGGACGAGTCGGAGCTGGTGTCTGCCGACCCGGTCACCGTGGTGCTCTCGCAAAAGGGCCTGGCCCGCGCTGCCAAGGGGCACGAGGTCGATCCGCGTGAACTCAACTACAAGAGTGGCGATGCCTACCAGGCCAGTACCCGTTGTCGCAGTAACGAGCAGGCGATCTTCATCGACTCCGTGGGTCGTACCTATGCCGTGCCAGCCCATGCGCTGCCCTCGGCACGCAGCATGGGTGAACCGCTGACCGCGCGCCTCAGCCCGCCTGATGGTGCGGTGTTCTGTGGTGTCATGAGCGGCAAGCCCGATCAGCTCTACCTGCTGGCAACGGACCTGGGCTACGGGTTTGTCGCACGCCTGGAAGACATGATCACCAAGAACCGCAAGGGCAAGGCAGTGATGCGCGTGCCCGCGGGCGCAAAGGTGTTGCCACCGGTGCCGGTGGCGGACATGGAAGCGGAATGGGTGGTGGCCGCCACCAGTGACGGGCGCATGGTTATCCATCCCCTGTCTGAATTGCCCGTGCTGCCGAGGGGTAAGGGCGTCAAGATCATCGGCATCAATCCGACGAAACATGACAAGGGTGAAGAGGCGCTGGTAGCCATTACCCTGGTGGACGAAGAAAGCAGTATCCGGGTCCATACTGGTAAGCGTCATGTCACCCTGAGCCAGGATGACATGGCGCCCTACGAAGGTGAACGCGGGCGCCGCGGTCTGAAACTGCCGCGTGGTTTCCGTGGCGTAGAGTGGATCGAGCGCGTTGGCGAAGAATAGCTTGCTTGCTCGGGGACGGGGTTATCGTGAGCGGTTTCTAACTGCCATCCAGGGACTCGGTCGCAGGGGCACCCTTGCCGAGGCGATGAAGTTTTTCGAGTACCCGCTCGGCACGCCTGATGTGGGTCTTCAGCTCCGGGTTGTCCGGTTCCAGCGGTAATACGCTTTGCCAGTGATTCAGTGCTTCCTTGATCCTGCCCTGCGAATACAGGCGGCGCCCGGTGTCGAGAGCCTCCTTGATACGCCTGGTAATGGCGCTGTCCAGTGCCTCGCTGTGTTTGCGGAAGGCGGCAGGTTTGACCTCGAGGGTCTGCATTTTTTCCAGTAACAGTTTGGCGGTCAGTAACCTGCGCTTGCGCAGCGCGGCATGGAATTCTTCTTCCAGCTGGGAGAGTGTTTTCAGGCTGCGCGCCAGCTCGCGCCGACTCTGTTCGATCTGGTGATTTTCGATCTGGTTCAGCGCAATGAAGATACGGCTGTTGAGGTCGTCGTCATGCGTGAGTGCATCGGCCATGCGTACATAGCGTTCGGCAAGCTCGAAATTCTCTTCCCGCAGGGCTATTTCACCGTGCTGGAGCAGGGCACGCGCGGTAGCACGTGACGCATTCTCCAGTTCCACCACGGCGTCGTTGGCACGTTTGTCTTCGGGGATCACGCGGCGGATCTCGGCAACCAGCGGTGCATCACGCAGGAGTTGTTCACCTCGGCTGAGAAGCCGTTTTGCCTCGATGTGCATCAGGTAGGAAGTACGCCGGTTCAGAAACTCCTGCCGTGCGGCGAGGAGCTTGCTGTCTTCCGGCAGGCGGACAAGCACATCGCGATAGAGCGCGTCGGCCCGGGCCCATTCGCCTTTCGCGATCAGGGCGTTGGCCTGCCTGATGGTCTTTACCGTCAGCTCCCGTGCCAGACGCTCGATGCGCTTTTTCTGCTTGCGGAGTTGCGCGTACCGGGGGTGGGTGGGCTCCACGTACCTGAGTGTCGCCAGGGCACGGCCATATTCACCGCTGGCCTCCCAGGCAGCGATCTGGCCGGGCAGGTCGCTACGGAAGGAGTCGAGCCAGGCACAGCCTCCCGGCGCCAGGCTGATGGCAAGCAGCAGGAAAGTCAGTTTTCGCATCAGGCTACCGAGCGGCTGGCGAGCAGTTCTGCCAGGTATTGTTCCATCTGCTGGCGCAGATCCGGGGCCACGTCGCGTACTTCATAGGTCGTCACGGGTTCGGCCTTGCCACGCAGGTTAATGGATCCATGTTTCCGTCCAATGACATACTGGTAGACGTCATCGGCGGTATACAGCAGTTCGCTGGTGATGATCTGACCTTCCTTGGCAACCGTATGCAGTCGTGCGGCCAGGTTGACGGCATCGCCGACGACGGTGTACTGCATGCGGTCATGTGAACCCATGTTGCCGGCCAGCATCAGGCCGCTGTTGATACCGATGCGGAAATGTACCGCAGTCTTGCCCTGACGCTGACGCTCGGTGTTGAGACGGTCTACCATGCGCTGGATCATCACTGCGCAGCAGACCGCGTTGAGGCGGTGCTGGGGATCATGATCCGGTGCGCCAAAGATAAGCATGGCGCAGTCGCCCATGTATTTGTCCACCGTGCCATGGTAGTAGCGCGAGGCCATGGAAATATGGGTGAAGTAGTCGTTGAGCAGCTCCGCGACTTCGTTGGGAGGCAGTTTTTCCGACAGGCTGGTAAAGCCGACAATATCGGCGAACAGCGCGGTGGCTTCCACGTGTTCACCTCCCAGTTTGACGTGCTCGAGGTTGGCCAGCACCTGGCGTGCAACGTTCGGCGACACGAAACGTGAAAAGACGCTTTCCACCTGGTGTTTCTCCACCAGCGTGTCAGCCATACCGTTGAAGGCATCGATGAGAAAACCGATTTCGTCCTCGCGGCGTTCGCGCAGACGGAAGTTGAGATCGCCGGTATCCAGTGCATTGCGCGCATCCATGAGGTCATGAATGGGCTGGGACAGGCGGCGTCCCATGAAGAAGGCAACCGCGATGCCGATGATGATCATGAGAACAGTGGCCGCCGCCACGGCGTGGATGGTATCGCGCAGGGCCTGGCCCAGCGTCGCCTTGCTGAAGGAAACCAGTGCGTAACCGGCCACCAGGTCCTGAAACTGGATGGGGCGCACGAAACTGACCACGATTTGCTGATCACCAGTCTCGTTCCATGCCGTCCACTCAACCGGTTCCAGTGGTTTGCCCGCAGCGACACGATCATTGTGCCGTACAAGGACGTCGCTGGGTGGCAGCATGCCGGAGGAGGCCAGTACACGTCCACTCTCGGAATAGATCGTGGCGCCGAGAACATTTTCACTGCTGCCCAGATTGCTGATCAGCACCATCAGGCCGAGCAGATCATCGGACAGTACCAGTTCCTTGGAGGACTCGGCCAGTTGCTGACTCAGGGTGTTACCGAACTCGTCAATCTGGGCGTGGAGCAGCTGGGTCTGGTTACGCGCCACCAGCACGCCGAGCATGATCATGCCGGCGGTGATCAGCAGGGTGATGAGGATCGCCAGCTTGTAGGCGATGGGGATACGCCCCGGGCGCCAGCCATCGAGCTGTTTGCGCATGGCGTGCCATCCATGTGCCATTTTCCGCCTGGCGGACTGTAGCTGGCTGTTCCTGTTCTGCAAGTTTATGTCCCGAATTGTCTTCCATGGCGCCATCCCACACGCTGTGGCGGCAGGGCGCGGGGCGGGCCGGTTTTCACCAGGCAGGGCTAATAATAATAGCATGTCCAGGGTGGGATTTTCGACCCGCCGGGGCGCCGCAGGCCCGCTTTCGAGGCCCTCACGACAGGGAGACAGGCCGGGCGGGCATGGGCTAGAATGCCGCGTTTCGGCCACATGACACCAGATTGAGAGGTAAACATGCCGTTGATCAGACCTTTTGCCGGTTTACGGCCCCAGACGCAATACGCCGAGGATGTGGTCGCGCCGCCCTACGACGTGCTCAATACCGAGGAGGCCCGGGCGCGCGCCGAGGGCCGGCCGTGGAGCTTTCTGCACATCTCCAAACCGGAGATCGACCTGCCGCCCGGCACCGACCCGTATGATGAGGCCGTGTATGCGCGGGGCGCGGAGAACCTCCGGCGCATGATCGACGAGGGCATCCTCAGGCAGGACACCAAACCGTGCTATTACCTCTATCGCCTGATCATGGATGGCCGCGCCCAGGTCGGCCTGGTGGCGGTGGGCTCGGTGGAAGAATATGAGCGCAATCGCATCCGCCGCCACGAATTCACCCGCCCGGACAAGGAAGATGACCGTGTGCGCCAGATCGATGCCCTCAATGCCCAGACCGGTCCGGTGTTTCTCACCTATCGGCACAATACGGTCATCGACGAGCTGGTGCAGAAATATCTCGATACGGAACCGGAATACGATCTCACCGCCGACGATGGTGTGCAGCACACCATCTGGGTGATCAGTGACGATGCCGACATCGATCTGATCACGCGCACCTTCGACAACATGGATCACCTGTATATTGCCGATGGCCACCATCGCTCGGCTGCCGCCAGCCGCGTGGCTGCCATGCGCAAGGCCGCCAATCCCGATCATACCGGCGAGGAAAGTTACAACTATTTCCAGGTGGTCATGTTTCCCGACAACCAGATGAAAATCCTCGATTACAATCGCGTCGTGCGCGACATGAATGGCCTGTCAAAGAAAGACTTTCTCGCCGCGGTAGAAAAACATTTTCAGGTCACGCCGGCCAATGGTCCGGTACATCCGCAACAGCGCGGCGAGTTTGGTATGTATCTGGATGGCCAGTGGTACCGCCTCAACATCCACCCCGATCTGATCCCGGATGATCCCGTCGGCAAACTGGATGTCAGCCTGTTGCATGACAACCTGATTGAGCCGGTGCTGGGGATCAGCGATCCGCGGCGGGACAAGCGTATCGATTTTGTCGGTGGTATTCGCGGGCTGGGTGAACTGGAGCGGCGCGTGGACAGTGGCGAAATGGCGCTGGCCTTCTCGCTTTACCCCACCAGCCTCGAGGACCTCATGGCGGTGGCCGACGCCGAAAAGGTCATGCCGCCCAAGTCCACCTGGTTTGAGCCCAAGCTGGCCGATGGCCTGGTGTCACACCTGCTGGATTAGCCGCCAGTTGCTGGCGCCTGACTCTATATTCCGCCTTCGAAGTCGTAACTCAGTTCGGTGGCGGGTTGCTGCAGGAAGTGGCCCTGGATGAAATCGACGCTGCACTGCCATAGCACGGCGAGGCTGTTGGCATCCTCGACGAAGGCGGCAATGGACTGCTTGCCCTGACCACCGGCGGTCTCGGCGATGGCCTTGACCTTTTCCTGGTTCTCCACGTTGGTGGCGAGATTGCGGATCAGGTCGCCGTGGATCTTGACGTAATCCACGTCCAGGTGTTTGAGCGACTGGAAGGTATTCTGCTCCAGGCCAAAGCCTTCCAGTGCAGCACGGGCATGCAGTTGCTTGATCCCCTCTACCACGTGCCTGGCCTGTTTCATGAAATTCAGCCCGGTTTCCTCGTTGATCTCGAAGATCAGGCTTTCGGCATCGACGTGTGAACTCTTGAAGCGCTCCGCCAGCCATGGCAGGAAACCTTCATCACACAGGCTGCCCGCCGAAAGCTTGATGAACAGACGCGATTTGAGGCCTTCCTTGTGGCGCTCTGCGAGTACCATGATGGCACGCGCGATGACCCAGCGGTCGATGTACATGGTGAGGTCGGCTTTCTCCGCCGCGGGCAGAAAATCCTCCGGCATGACGAGTTGCTTGTTCTCATCCACCATGCGCACCAGCACTTCGTAGTGTTCGCCCGGCTCGCCGTGCAGACTGACCACCGGTTGAAACACCAGTTGAAAGCGGTTGGCCTTGAGTGCCGCCTTGATCTGCGCGGCACGCATGGTGAGCTGTTCGTTCTCCTCGAGGTCTTCGATGGCCGGGTTGTACAGGTTGAAACGATTACCACCCTCCTTGTGCGCCAGTTGCGAGCCGCGCTCGGCATGGGAGATGGTGTCGGAGGCACGCTTGGTGGTCTCGTTGACGAGGCTGATGCCGACGCTCGCCGTGGTGGTGGCGGTCTTTTCGCCGATGTCGGAGATGTGATCATTGATGAGCTTGCAGATCCCGGCCGCCACCTGTTCGGCCTTTTTGGCGTCGATCTTGGGGATCAGCAGGGCATAGCCCGGACCTTCGAAATGGGCCAGTACACCCAGGTGGCCGACCTTTTCCTTGAGCAGGGTGGCGATATCGGTCAGTAGCAGGTCACTGCCAGCGATGCCGTGGGCCTGTTTGATCTCGTCATAGCGGTCCAGCAGGATGAACAGCAGCGCACCCTGCACGCTCCCATCCATGGCGCGGGATATGAGCAGGTCCAGTTGTTCGATGAGATAGGTGCGGTTGTAGAGACCGGTGAGCAGGTCCTGCTTGCTCAGGGCATTGAGCTTCTGTTCCAGTTCCTTGCTGGCTTCCTGGCTGCGAATGATGATCTGGGTGCAGGCCTCGCCATCCATGCTGGCGGGACTGAATTCCATGGTGATGTCGAAGGCCTCGCCCTCGCTGTTCTTGGCCGCGATATCGAGGCTCTGGTCCTCGATGTTGCCCTTGCTGTAATTTTTCAGGAATTCCTTCAGCTTGGGACTGTCCTCGGCGGTGACCATGTCCATGATGGGCATGCCTTCCACGTCTTCGATGTCCTCGTAGCCAAAGGTATCGAGATAGGCCTTGTTGGCATAGATGTGCATGCCTTCGTGGACATAGGCAATGGCATCGCGTGAACTGTCGATGAGGGCACGGGCACGCTTTTCGGTCTCGTGCAGCATTTTTTCGGCACGACGCAGGGCACGGCGATTCTGCAGGTCCTCGAATTCGCGCTGGATCACATAGCGCAGCCGATCGGGCTGGCCGAGGGGGACGCAGTCGCGTGCCCCCATTTGCATGATCTCGGCACAGGACTGGTTGCCGTTGTCCGGCATGATCACCACTACGGGCAGGTCGCGTCCCAGGCGGGTGGTGAACTCCAGCACCTGGCGGGCATTGATGAGGGGAAGCTCGTACCTGGTGAGGATCATATCGAAGGTGTTTTCCTCCAGCGCCGCGCTCATGTCCTCTTCGTCCTCGACACGCGTATCACGCACCACCATGCCGGCGTTGCGCAGCACGTTGAGCAGCGCTTCGGCTTCTTCGGAGGCGTCGAAAAGGGTCAGGAGTTTAAGGACGTTGTCGCTACTCACCAAACTACCTTTGTTGTTGTTGGAGCATGTCAGGTGGCTGGTTGCCGTGTGGCGGACAACATTAGCCAAGCCTGAAATACGGCAACCATAACATGGTCCGCCGGTTCAGGCATTATCGGCAGTTAGCGACGATTTTTGAAGGGTTTGCTGAGGTTCGGACTGGTCAGATGGAGGACCAGATGGAGGCAAAATCCGGCTCGTCCTTCTTTGTGTGCGTTTGGCTACTTTCACTTTCCACGCGGGCGGCATCGAGGACCTCGAACTGGAACTGGGCAAAGAGGCCGGTATTCTCCACCTGCCGCGTCAGCTGCACCTGCATCTGCTTGCCGAGGATGCGTACCGTCACCTTGCTTCCTTCGCGGTAGGGAACCGGTGGGGTGACCAGCGTGGCGGGCTTGTCGATGGCCGGTAACTCCGGCAGCATGAGGGTGCGCTGGAACTCGCCCTGGGTCTCGCCGGCAATACGCACACCGGCGGCGGCGGCGTCGGGGGTGAGCATTTCGATGCCCAGCGTAATCCTTGGAGATTGTGTGGGATCAGTGTGGCTGTTGCGCATCCAGCGTACCACGCCGATACCCCATTTCCAGGTATGGCCGTCGCCGTTACGCCGCACGCCTACCAGCTCACCCACCTGGACACCCGTGGCCACCTTGTCGCTGCTCTCCAGGCAGTAACCACCGGCGCTCTCGTTGACGATGTTCCAGTACTCCATGCGCGGGCCATGGCTGGGGCTGGCCTCGCTCTCGGCGGCC
Organism: Gammaproteobacteria bacterium; assembly: GCA_011051615.1. Classification (GTDB taxonomy): domain Bacteria; phylum Pseudomonadota; class Gammaproteobacteria; order CAMYNG01; family CAMYNG01; genus HyVt-448. Next base: position 16,359 of record DRKU01000109.1, on the reverse strand, counting down.
GGACTCAGCGTTTCCCCCGGTGAGAGCACCTTCAGCGAACTGTCGCTGCTGGGGTAGATCATGTCCCAGACGTCGGTCGGTTTACCGACAGGCAGGGTTTTGCTCACCGCGGAGCTGTCGAACTGCGCCGGCTGGAAGTAGCGGTCCGGACCGGCGTCGGCGGCAGGCTGCTTGCCGGCACCGGCAATGATCTGGTGGGCCGCACTGAGGCCCATGGCGAGCTGGACATTGTTCTGGCGCCGGCTGCGTGAAAAGACGCGGCGCGGATGATGGGTCCAGGTCATCAGCAGGCGGCGCAGCAGGGCATGTGACATGTCCGGGCGTTGCATATCGATCCCGGTGAGGGTGGAAGTGATGACCTTGTCGGCGCGCTGGATCTCGTCGCGTACCACGTCGATGAGCTGACGTGTGTCGAGGCTGTAGCAGGCCGAGGTGTCCCCGGGCAGGGCGCCGGGCGTCAGGTGCCGGGGGGGGCGGTCGTCGTCGAGACAGACCAGGAAGCCATCGTCTGCCCCGCCTGCGCGGAGGGCCTGCAGGCGGGTATGTGTCACCCAGCCCTCGAGGCTGAGATAGATCTTGTTGATCTCGCCGTGGCGCAGGCAGTAGGGCGAGGACAGCGCCATCAGCAGGATGCGCCGAAATTCATCCTCAATGGTGCTCTTCTGTACCTGTTCCCGCAGACCATCGTTGATGGCGATATGGTGCAGGCGGCGCTTGCGGGCATAGGCAAACAGGCGATAGATGTCGCGCCAGATACCGTCATGACAGGGACTGTAGGTCTGGTAATCGGTGAGCATGACGCGTCCCATCATGCTCAGGGCGCGATGCATCAACAGCGTCAGCTGGCGGGAATCGGGGAAGATCAGATTGTGCGAGAGCAGATCTTCGACGGCGATGCAGTAGGCGGTGGCCATCTCGGTGAAGATCTTGCCGGTGACCGCAGCCACCTTGCGATTCTTTTCCGGTAGCGGAAAGCTGACCCCGACGAAGTGCTTACGCATGCCGTTGGTGACGTAACCCACCGGTTGTTGCATGGCTTCGAGAAAGCGGGTGCGTTCGGTATAAGGCAGATCGAGACTGTTGGTCTCGACCAGTGCACTGTAGACGCGCCGGGCCGTCTCGCCCATATTGGCCATGGGCAGGGCTGCCAGCCACTGCTCCAGTTTGCGCGCACGTATGTCGAAACTCCCCTTGTGGGGCTTTTCGCGTGCCGGGATCGTCAGACCGATCTGCTTGCTCACAACACACTCCCTACCGCGTCACAACAGCTTATGTTCCGCTTGTCCCTGTGCGGTTAGTTTTTGTTCCATCATTGGCGAAAGTATGACAGCTTTACTTGACAGTCTCTACAGACTTGTGCTCGCCCATTCGTGTTAATGCTTTTACAGAACAGGGATGAACAAAGCAGCCTAAGCGTTTGTGTTGTGGGGGAAAGTGGCCGAGAAACTCGGCGCGTAACGAAGCGATGGAAATGGGGCGACCGTCCTCAATTGTCGGCGAGGAGCGTCTTGCCCGCGGCGCCGGCCTCTTCGCGCACCAGGCGTGGCACGAGGTAGCCGGGCAGGCGCACGGCCATTTGTCGGTACAGCTCACGCGCCGTGTCTTCGTCGACCTCGAAGTGTGCAGCGCCGGTCACGCGGTCGAGCAGATGCAGATAGTAGGGCAGCACACCGACCTCATGCAGGGCCGTACTCAGGCGACACAGGCTGTCGGTATCGTCGTTGACGCCAGCCAGCAGGACGCTCTGGTTGAGCATGGTGATTCCGTATCGACGCAGGGCAGCGAGGGCGAGACGCTGATCCGGGCCAAGTTCGTTGGGATGGTTGGCGTGCACCACCACGGTCACCGGCCAGGGCTGGCGGGCGAGCAGTTCCAGCAGGTCCACGTCCACGCGCTGGGGCAGGACGATGGGCAGCCGCGTGTGCAGGCGCAGGCGGCGCAGGTGGGGGATGGTGCGCAGGGCGGTAAGCAGTTCGCCGAGGCGGCCGTTGGTGAGACTCAGGGGATCGCCGCCACTGAGGATGATTTCCTCGATGTCGGGCCGCACCGCCAGGTAGCCCAGTGCTGCACGCCAGTGTTCCACCATGCCGCGCGCCTCGGCATAGGGGAAGTGGCGTCGGAAGCAATAGCGGCAGTGCACCGCGCAGGCCGGTGTGGTGATGAGCAGGGCACGCCCGGCGTACTTGTGCAACAGGCCGGGCGCCGCCATGGCGTCGGTTTCGGCAAGGGGGTCGGTGACAAAACCGGCGCTGTCAGCCAGCTCGGCGCCCAGCGGCAGGACCTGGCGCAACAGGGGATCATCGGCATCGCCGGGTTTCATCAGCGCAATGAAGGCGTCCGGCACACGCAGGGGGAAGTCCTCTGCCGCGGTCCGCGCCGCCGGCAGCAGGCGGCGGATCGCGGTGGGGGAGAATTCCAGCCGGCGCAACAGTTCCGCCGGCTCGCGTACCGCAGCGGCAAGCTGTTTTCGCCATTCACCCACCTGCCACGGCAGGCCGGTTCGCGGTATCATAGACAGTTCAGTATCCGGCATCGCGCCATTTTCAGGTTATCGACCCCGTAATTCAATCCGGGCAGGAAGAGGAACACATGGCAAGTTACAGCACCAATGAATTTCGCAGCGGACTCAAGGTCATGCTCGATGGCGATCCCTGTGCCATCATCGAGAACGAGTTCGTCAAGCCCGGCAAGGGGCAGGCCTTCAATCGCGTCAAGATCCGCAACCTGATCACCGGTCGCGTCATCGAACGCACCTTCAAGTCCGGTGAATCCATCGAGGCCGCCGATGTCATGGACACCGAGATGCAGTATCTCTACAACGACGGTGAGATGTGGCACTTCATGCATCCCGAGACCTACGAGCAGGTCGCGGCCGATGAGAAGGCCGTGGGTGAGGCGGCCAAATGGCTCAAGGAACAGGACATGTGCACCGTCACCCTGTGGAACGACAGCCCCATCAGCGTCGTGCCGCCCAACCATGTCAACCTTACCGTCACGCAGACCGATCCCGGTGTGCGTGGTGATACCGCCAGTGGTGCCACCAAGCCCGCCACGCTGGAGACCGGTGCCGTAGTACGCGTCCCCCTGTTCGTGGAAGAAGGTGAGGTCATCAAGGTGGACACCCGCTCGGGTGAATACGTCAGCCGCGTCAAGGACTGAAGCGGCGAAGGTGGGTAACACGCCGTGAGCACCGACTGGCGGCCCACGGCCTCGCCCGGGATGTTGCGCCAGCGTGCCGCACTGCTGGCGCGCCTGCGTGCCTTTTTCCAGCAACGTGGTGTGCTGGAAGTGGAAACCCCCCTGCTTGCGCATGCCGGCGTCAGTGCGCCGGCGCTGCACAACCTGTGTGCCTGGCCGCAGGGTGAGGTAGAATCCCGCCAGCCGGCCTTCCTCCAGACCTCCCCCGAATACGCCATGAAGCGCCTGCTCGCCGCGGGCAGTGGTGACATCTTTCAGATCGCACGCGCCTTTCGCGCCGGCGAGCAGGGCGGCCGTCACAACCCCGAGTTCACCCTGCTGGAGTGGTACCGCGTGGGCTGGTCATATCGGCAGTTGATGGACGAAGTGGCGGAACTGCTGGCTGAGATCCTGGCCATTCCCCACGCCCCCGAGTTGCTGTCCTGGGGTGAGGTCTTCGAGGAATACCTCGAGGTGGATCCCTTCACGGCCGAGGTTGCCGCCCTGCGCGCGGTATGTGCCCGCGAGGGGCTTACCCTCAGCGCGGAAATGAAGGCATGCACCGATCGCGATACCTGGCTGGATCTCATGCTGGGCAGTCTCATCGAGCCGCGCCTGCCGGCCGATCGCCTCGTCTTCGTGCACGCCTGGCCGGCCTCGCAGGCGGCGCTGGCGCGCCTCGATACCAGTGGCGCCCGGCCGGTGGCCGAACGCTTCGAGGTTTACTACCGGCACGTGGAACTGGGCAACGGTTACCAGGAGCTGACCGATGCGGGGGAGTTGCGGCAGCGCTTCGCCGCCGACAATCGGCGGCGAACACAGCTCGGTTTGCCCGAGGTGGCGCCGGATGAACGCCTGCTGGCGGCCATGGAAGCCGGGTTGCCCGCGTGCAGCGGCGTCGCGCTGGGGGTGGATCGCCTGCTGATGCTCGCCGCTGGCGCGGAATGTATCGAGGACGTGCTGGCCTTCCCGAGTACGCGTGCCTGAGGTACTCAGTCCCGCGTGGTGAGGCGGCCGAGCAACTGGCCCATGCAGGTGGAGGCGCCGGGCACCAGGGCGGCGTCGAAGTCCACCGCCCTGTCGGCGAACAGCAGGATCACCGTGGAGCCCAGGTTGAAGCGGCCCATTTCTTCCCCTTTCTCCAGCGTGATGGCCTGTGCGCCGTCTTCATAGTGCCAGTGCCGGATATAGCGGCCATAGGGCGGTGTGAGGGTACCGGCCCACACGGTTTCCATGCTGCCCACGTGCAGGGCGCCCACCAGGATCAGGGCCATGGGGCCGGCGGCGGTATCGAAATAACTGATGACGCGTTCGTTGCGCGCAAACACGCCGGGTACCTGGCGTACGGTGATGGTATTGACACTGAACAGCCGTCCCGGCACGTAGACCATTTTTTCCAGACGCCCGGCCAGCGGCATGTGGATGCGGTGGTAATCACGCGGTGACAGGTAGATGGTGGCGAAACGGCCGTTTTCAAACTGCCGCGCACGATGGCTATCCCCACCGAGCAGGGTGGTGGTGGAGTACTCGTGGCCCTTGGCCTGAAAGATTCGGTCTGCGTGGATATCGCCGAGCTGGCTGACGGTACCATCCACGGGCACGGCAAGCTGATCGTCGGCGGCGGCCTGCAGGGGACGCGCGGCGGGCTTCAGGGCGCGGGTAAACAGGCTGTTGAAATTGGCATAGCGACGCCAGTCTTCTTCCTCGGCCTGAGTCATGTCGACGCCATAATGACGGATGAACCAGGGCATCAGGAGGCGATTGAACCAGCGCGCCCGACGGCGCGTGACCCAGTGGACCAGTCGTGATTGCAGGTGGTGTGGCAGCAGGTACTGCAACAGCACGAACAGTATTTCACTGCGGGAATTTTTACTCATGCGTGTTGTGTGCGTCGTGGCCGCGGGACAGGCCGGATCAGTGATGGTGGTGATGTTGCCCGGCGGCATCTTCGGCCGCTTGCTTTATCGCCACGGGGATTTCGATCTGCGTGCCATCGTCGAATGTCAGCGTCAGCCTTACTTCGTCCCCGCTGCGCAGACGACGCCGGGGTTTGATCAGCATCAGGTGGATGCCACCGGGAAGCAGCTGGACATCATCGTTGGCGTAGAGCACCAGTTCATCGAGCTGGCGCATGCGGCTCATGTTGCCCTCGGTAACGGTCTGGTGGATCTCGATGGTAGCGAAGTCCGGGCTCGCCACGGCAATGAGACGCACGGTGTCCTTGCCGTGATTGTTCAGCGTCATGTAGCCGGCCAGCACCGCGGCCACCGGCGGGCCTTCCGGGATCCAGGCATCGGTGATCTCGATGTTACCGGCCGCGCGCGCGTGCGGTGGATTGGTCAGGGCGACGGCCAGCAGGGCAGCGAGCAGAAACAGACCTGGCAGCAGGTGCCGTGACGACTGCCAATGACTACTTACCAACATAGGCACGAATTTCCTCCAGGGTTCGGGTGATGCGTGCGGCCTCATGGGGCGGTGAGAACACCGCGCGCCACAGGCCGTCCGGGTCGAACAGCATGATCTGGGCGGTATGGTCGACGGTATAGCTGCCATCGTCCCTGCCCATGGCGTTGTAGGCGAACAGTACGCCCATGGAATGCGTGAACGGGATGAGGTCTTCCATCTTGCCCGTGGCACCGATGAACTCGGGATCGAAATAGGTCACGTACTCACGCAGTTGTTCGGGGGGATCGCGCTGGGGGTCCACCGACACGAAAACTACCTGCAAGGGCACATCGGCCGGCGTATCGCGCTTGACCTTCTGCATCAGCTTGAGCGCCGTGGGGCAGACATCCGGGCAGTGGGTGAAGCCGAAGAACATCAGCGTCCACTTGCCGCGCAACTGCGCGCGGGTGAAGGGTTGGCCGTTGTGATCGATGAGACGCATGGTTTCGGTCTCCCGCCCCTGCGGGAAGACCGTGGTATACATGTTGTCGGGCAGCGGCGGTGGCGCGGACAGCCAGCGGGACAGCGCGATGCCGGCAACGGTGGCGAGCACGGCAACGGCAAGCAGCAGGAGGGTAAAACGCGATCCGGTGGCGGGGGTATCAGTCATGGCCCGGCATTATCACAGAAAGCGGTGGGATTCTCACCCGTCCCATGCACAGGGATTGCAGGTGGTGACGGAATGGACTATGGTTGCACAAGGACTTAAAGGGAGTTCTCAATGAGCACCGTTAGCTATCTGATCCCAAAGAATAATCGGCCCGTCTGGCATCCTGAGCTGGAGCCGCTGGAGGTCCTGCCCGAGGCCGGCGTGCAGATCCCCCTGCTGGGCTGGATCGCCGCCGGCGAGCCGGTGGATATCTGCCAGGACGACGAGCAGGTCACGGTACCGGCCAACATGGTGTGCAAGAACACCTACGCCCTGCGCGTGCGGGGCCATTCCATGGTCGACGACAACATCCAGGATGGCGACATCGTTATCATCGAGAAGCGCGAGAGCGCTGAAAACGGCCAGTCGGTGGTGGCCCTGATCAACGGAGAACAGGTGACGCTGAAGAAGTTCTACGTGGAACGCGAAGGTATCCGCCTGCAACCGGCCAATCCCGATATGTCCCCCATCTACCTGCGCAACGAGGAAGTCCAGATCCTCGGCATCGTCACCGGCGTCATCCGCCGGGAAGCCTGACTGGCGGCCTCACCTTCCCGCGCAAGACACCTTCCACCGCAAAGGGCGCAAAGGTACGCAAAGTGGCAAAAGGCCGTCCTGATTGATGCGGTCTTTCGCGGCCCTTCGCGATCTTTGCGGTTATTTCTTCAAGAAAAGCCTTCCACCGCAAAGGGCGCAAAGGTACGCAAAGTGGCAAAAGGCCGTCCTGATTGATGCGGTCCTTCGCGGCCCTTCGCGATCTTTGCGGTTATTTCTTCAAGAAAAGCCTTCCACCGTAAAGGGCGCAAAGGTACACAAAGTGGCAAAAGGCTATCTTTATTGTTGATGCGGAACTTCGCGGTATCGTCACTCGCCACTCGCCACTCGCCACTCGCCACTCATGACGCGTTACTGCGCCACCGGCGTGTCCATCTCGTTGCCCCAGTCGGACCACGAACCGGGATAGCCGCGCACACGTTCGAAGCCCAGTGACTTGAGCATGATGTAGGTGTACGCCGAGCGGTGGTGGGACTGGCAGTAGGTGATCACTTCCTTGTTCGGTGTGACACCAAGTTCCGCCAGCATGATGCGCAGTTCCTCGGCGGGACGCAGGCGCAGCTCGCGCTGCCTGTCCATGGCGCGCGTCCATTCCAGGTTCACCGCTCCGGGGATATGCCCGCCGCGTTGGGCAAAGACCTTGCTGCCGTTGTACTCCGCCGGTGAACGGGCATCGAGGAGCACAACGTCGGGATCCTCGAGGTGGGTGAGAATGTAGTCCTTGTCTGCCAGACCGTGGCCATCGGGGGCGCCGACCGGGTACTGACTGCGGGTTGGGGTGTGGATCGCGTCCGTCACCGGGCGCTGCTCCGCCAGCCAGGCATTGATGCCGCCGTCGAGCAGGGAAAATCCCCGGTGGCCGATGACATCCAGGGTCCACAGCAGGCGGCAGGCCCTTCCGCCACCCTCGTCGTCACAGGCCACCACGTGGGTCTGCGGCGTTATCCCGAGGAAACCGAGTACGTTGCCGAGCTGCTGCGCCGATGGCAGCAGACCCACGCGCGGCGGCCGGGCGTCGACGATCCAGGCATACTCAAGGAACACCGCGCCGGGTACATGCGCCCTGATGTGGGTCTCGGGACTGCTCACGTCCACCACCAGGACCTGTGGATCTTCCAGTTTCTGGCTCAGTTGTTCTCCATCGACGATCAGGGGCAGTGTGCTCATGGTTATCCAACTCGCTGTTTTTCTGCGGGAAAGGCGCCATGTTAAAACAGGCCGGTGGAGAAACCGATATCCCTTTATCGGTGGTGCACAGGTGCTGTGGCCCCGACGGCGCAGTGGGCACAAAGACCACACAAAGGCCATGGTCGGAATTCCTGATGACCACGGTATACTTCTGCGCCGTTTTACAGGTGTAGTTTGTCCCTGCCATCGCAGGGGTTGTTACCGACAGAAGGGCCGTCCTCATGAAAGCGCAGTCGTTTATTCCCCCACAACGTACCCTCATGGGCCCCGGCCCCTCCGATGTCAGTCCGCGGGTGCTCGCGGCGCTGGCGCGTCCGACCATCGGCCACCTCGATCCGGAGTTCGTACGCATGATGGACGACATGAAGGGCCTGCTCCAGTACGCTTTCCAGACACAGAACGAACTGACCATCCCGGTGTCGGCGCCGGGCTCGGCAGGCATGGAGACCTGTTTCACCAACCTGGTGGAGCCCGGTGATACCGTCATCGTTTGCATCAACGGCGTGTTCGGCGGACGTATGAAGGAAAACGTCGAACGCCTCGGTGGTATCGCCGTGGTGGTGGAAGACGAATGGGGCAAGGTGGTGGACCCGGACAAGGTGGAGGCGGCGCTCAGGGCGCATCCAGAGGCGAAGATCCTCGCCTTCGTGCATGCCGAGACGTCCACCGGTGCCCGCTCCGATGCTGAAACGCTGGTGCGCCTGGCAAGGGAATACGACTGCCTGAGCATCGTCGATGCGGTGACCTCGCTCGGCGGTACACCCCTCAAGGTGGATGAATGGGGCATCGATGCCGTCTACTCCGGGACACAAAAATGCCTGTCGGCCCCGCCGGGCCTGTCACCGGTGAGCTTCAGCGAACGTGCCATTGCGGCCATCAAGGGGCGCAGGGCACCGGTGACCAGCTGGTTCCTCGACCTCAACCTGGTGATGGGCTACTGGGGCAGCGGCGCCAAACGCGCCTATCATCACACCGCGCCGGTGAACAATCTCTACGGCCTGCACGAGTCACTGGTGATTCTCGCTGAAGAAGGCCTGGAAAATTCCTGGGAGCGGCATCGCCATCACCATCTGGCGCTGCGTGCCGGTCTCGAAGCGCTGGGTATGGAGTTTGTCGTTGCCGAAGACGATCGCCTGCCACAACTCAATGCGGTAAGCATTCCCGCGGGTATCGACGATCAACAGGTGCGCACGCGCCTGTTGCAGGACTTCAACCTGGAGATCGGTGCCGGGCTGGGCGCGCTGGCCGGCAAGGTCTGGCGTATCGGGCTCATGGGTCATGCCTGCAAGCGGGACAACGTGGAGTTCTGTCTCGACACGCTCAACCGCGTGCTGGCCGATCTCGGAGCCGGTGTGGAAGAGGGTGTGGCCGTGGCGGCCGCGCAGGATTTCTATGCCAGCGCCCCGCAGGCCGCCTTAGCCTGAAGAGCCCCGTTCTTCACGGCAATCGTCGTTGACCACATACTCCACACTACCGATCTTTTGCCAGGTACAACCAGGTGCGGATCACCGAGTCGGGGTTGAGGGAAACGCTGTCGATACCCTGCTCCATGAGCCAGCGCGCCAGGTCCGGGTGATCTGACGGGCCCTGGCCACAGATCCCCACGTACTTGCCGGCCTGCTTGCAGGCGCCGATGGCCATGGAGAGCAGGGCCTTGACCGCCGGATTACGCTCGTCGAAGAGGTTGGCCACCAGTTCCGAGTCACGGTCCAGTCCGAGGGTAAGCTGCGTAAGATCGTTGGAGCCGATGGAAAAACCGTCGAAGTACTCCAGAAACTCATCGGCCAGCAGGGCATTGGATGGGATCTCGCACATCATGATCAGGCGCAGGCCCTTTTCACCACGCACCAGTCCCTGCGCCGCCAGCAGTTCACTGACCTGTCGCGCCTCGTCGACGGTGCGCACGAAGGGGATCATGATCTCCACGTTCTCCAGGCCAATCTCCTCACGTACCTTTTTCAGCGCCTCGCATTCCAGTTCGAAACAGTCGTGGAAACTCTCGGCGATGTAGCGCGAAGCACCACGGAATCCGAGCATGGGATTTTCCTCGTGGGGCTCGAAGGCACCACCACCGACGAGGTTGGCGTATTCGTTGGACTTGAAATCCGACATGCGCACGATGACCGGCTTCGGCCAGAATGCCCCGGCGATGGTGGCGATGCCCTCGGCCAGCTTGTCGATGAAAAACTGTCGTGGTGAGGCATAGCCAGCCGCGTGGCGATCGATATAGTGCCGGATATCGGCGGGCTGTGCGTCATAGTTGAGCAGGGCCTTGGGGTGAATGCCGATCTGGCGATTGATGATGAACTCCAGCCGTGCCAGCCCGACGCCTTCACCGGGCAGGAACTGGAAATCGAAGGCGCGATCGGGGGTGGCGACATTCATCATGATACGAAAGGGCAGCGGTGGCATGGTGCCAAGATCGATCTCCTCCACCTCGAAGGGCTGGATACCTTTATATACAAAGCCGGTATCCCCCTCGGCACAGGACACCGTCACTTCCTGTCCGTCGGTGATGGCCTGCGTGGCATCGCCACAACCGACCACGGCGGGGATGCCCAGCTCACGCGCGATGATGGCGGCATGGCAGGTGCGCCCCCCGCGATTGGTGACGATGGCGGCGGCGCGCTTCATGACCGGTTCCCAGTCGGGATCGGTCATGTCGGTGACCAGCACATCACCTTCCTGCACCTCGCCGATCTGCGCCACACCTTCGATGACCCGTGCCCGGCCGCTGCCGATGCGTTGACCGATGCTACGACCGCTGGTCAGTACCTCGAGCTGCGTCGTATCCACGTTCAGGTGGTAGCGTCTGAGGGTGTTGCGTGCTGCGCGACTCTTTACCGTCTCCGGGCGCGCCTGGACGATATACAGTTTGCCGTCGAGACCATCCTTCGCCCATTCGATGTCCATGGCCTTGTCGTAATGTTCTTCGATGACGGCGGCATGGCGGGCCAGTTCCAGCACCTCGTCGTCGCTGAGGCAGAAGCGTTGCTGGTCGGCCGGTGCCACCTCGCGGGTGACCACCGACTGGCCGAGCGTCCGTGTCTCGCCGTACTCCATGCGGATGGCTTTCTCTCCCAGGCGTCGTTGCAGGATGGCGCGGTGACCCAGCGCGAGCAGTTTCTTGTGCACGTAGAATTCATCGGGGTTGACCTGGCCCTGAACCACGGTCTCCCCCAGTCCCCAGGCGGCGGTGATGAAGATCACGCCGTCGAAGCCGGATTCCGTGTCGAGCGTGAACATGACGCCGCTGGCGCCGAGATCGGCGCGCACCATGCGTTGCACGCCGGCCGACAGCGCCACATCGTGATGGGCGAAGCCCTGGTGGACGCGATAGGCGATGGCGCGGTCGTTGTAGAGCGAGGCGAAGACTTCGTGAATGGCGGCGAGCAGGGCGTCGATACCGTGAATATTGAGGAAGGTCTCCTGCTGACCGGCGAAGGAGGCCTCGGGCAGATCCTCGGCGGTGGCCGAGGAGCGCACCGCAAAAGAGACATCCTTGCCTTCCTGCTCGGTCAGGCGCGCATAGGCGGCATGAATGGCCGCTTCGAAGTCCGCCGGCAGGGGCGTTTCACGGATCCACTGGCGGATGGCCTCACCGCTGGCGGCCAGTGCTGCCATGTCGGTAATATCGGTACTGGCGAGGCGTTCTTCGATACGCCGGTCAAGGCCGTCCTGGGCAAGAAATTCACGGTAGGCTTCGGCGGTGGTGGCGAAGCCCCCGGGCACACGTACGCCGCGGGCCGACAGCTTGCTGATCATTTCACCCAGCGAGGCGTTCTTGCCGCCGACACGTGCCACGTCGTTCATGCCCAGTTGGTCGAACCAGAGAAGGTAGTCGGTCAAGGCGCGTCTCCTTTTGTGTTTGTTGTTTTGCACGGCGGACGAACTGAATACGTGCTCCAAAATCCACTACGGTCTATAGTGTCCGGGATCTCACCGAAGCGACATTTATGTTGCGGACCGCCGGTCGCCGGGATGCCGCACACGGATGTACTACTGCCGTGACAGGGCAGGATGCCCGGAGCGGCCCCGGCTGTCGAGCGTACAGGGGCGTGTTTACCACGTGTCCGGAAAAGTCGCCTCGGTGGGAGACAGGCGACTGGAAAACCCGCTTCCGCCAGGACGATCCCACGTGATCCAGGCTGATCGGGTATCTGGAGCACGTATGTTAGATATAGTGGCTGGCCGCACAACAAACAAGTCTGCTTCGACCAGCGAGGAGTAATAAAGCATCCATGCCGCAGCGTGAACTGTTTCTGATCTCCGACAGCACGGCCATCACCGTCGAGACCCTGGCGCGCAGCCTGTTGAGCCAGTTTCCCGATGTCGGCTTCAATACGCACATTCTGCGTTACGTCAACACGGAGGCACGTGCGCGCGAGGCCGCGGCGGCCATCGAGCTGGCCGCCGCGGCGGGGAATGGGAGGGTGCTGGTTTTCACCACGCTCATGGACGACGCGCTGCGCAAGCTGCTGGCCAATACTGACTGCCTGCACATTGATTTCATGCATACCTTTATTACTCCGCTGGAGAAGGAACTGGGCACACGCTGCCGTCCGCGCATCGGCCAGACTCATGGCCTTGGTGAGGACCACCACCTGGACAACGCCTACCTTCAGCGCATGGAGGCGGTCAATTTCGCCCTGCGCAACGACGACGGGGCCAGCACCGCCCACTATGATGAGGCCGAGTTGATCCTCATCGGTGTGTCGCGCAGCGGCAAGACCCCCACCAGCCTCTACCTGGCCATGCATTACGGCATCATGGTGGCCAACTACCCGCTGGTGGAGGAGGACCTGGAAGAGCTGACACTGCCCGAGGTACTGAGGCCGCATCGTGCGCGCCTCTATGGACTGCGCATCGACCCGCTGCGCCTGCACGAGCTTCGTCGGCACCGCCAGCCCGGCAGCCGTTATGCCTCGCTGCGCCAGTGTGAGTACGAGACCCGCCAGGTGGAGGCTCTCTACCGCCGCGTGGGTGTGCCATCGCTGGACGTCACCAGCCTGTCGGTGGAGGAGATCGCCACCCGCCTGCTGGAGGCCCTGTCCGCGAACACCGCGGGGTCTTGAAATCTGCCGCCATGGCCCCTATCTTGCCGGTGGCCGGCCGCGTCCGGTAACCGATCAGCAACGCGTGACTTCAGAGGAGCCCGTCATGAGCGTGGAAGCGAAGAAAGAGACCCTCAACTTCCAGACCGAGGTGAAGCAACTGCTGCACCTGATGATCCATTCCCTGTACTCGAACAAGGAAATTTTCCTGCGCGAGCTCATCTCCAATGCCTCCGATGCCTGTGACAAGTTGCGTTTCGAGGCGCTTTCCGACGAGGCACTCTACGAAGGACAAACCGATCTTGCCATCACCATCACGGTGGACAAGGAGGCACGCACCCTGAGCGTGGCCGACAACGGTATCGGTATGAGTCGCCAGGAGGTGATGGACAACATCGGCACCATTGCACGTTCCGGTACGCGCCAGTTCCTCGAACAGCTCTCCGGCGACCAGAAAAAGGATGCCTCGCTGATTGGTCAGTTTGGCGTGGGTTTCTACTCCGCATTTATCGTTGCCGATCGCGTCACCGTCGAGACCCGCCGTGCCGGCCTGTCGGCGGAGCACGGTGTACGCTGGGAATCCAACGGTGAAGGTGAGTACACGCTGGAGAATATCGCGCGTGAGGCGCGCGGTACGGTGGTGACCCTGCACCTGCGTGAAGGGGAAGATGAATTCCTCGACGACTTCCGTCTGCGCAATATCGTGCACAAGTATTCCGATCATATCTCGCTGCCGGTAAAGATGCCGAAGCAGGATGACAGTAGCGAACTGGAAGTCGTCAACAAGGCCTCGGCCCTGTGGGCGAGGCCAAAGAACGAGATCAGCGATGAGGAGTACAGGGAGTTCTACAAGCACATCGCGCATGACTTCGAGGACCCTCTGACCTGGATCCACAACCGCGTCGAGGGCAGCCAGGAATACACCACGCTGTTCTATGTACCAAAGCGCCCACCGTTCGATCTTTTCGATCGGGAGAAGCGTCACGGTATCAAGCTCTACGTCAAGCGTGTCTATATCATGGATGATGCCGAGCAACTGATGCCCAACTATCTGCGGTTCATTCGCGGCGTGGTCGATTCGGACGATCTGCCGTTGAATATCTCGCGCGAGCTGCTGCAGCGCAACAAGCAGATCGACACCATTCGTGCCGCCTCGGTCAAGCGTATCCTTGGCCTGCTGGAGAAACTGGCGAAGGATGAACCGGAGCAATATGCCGAGTTCTGGAAAAACTTCGGCCAGGTACTCAAGGAAGGACCGGCCGAGGACTTCGCCAACCGCGAGCGGATCGCGGGGCTGTTTCGCTTTGCCTCGACCCACAGCGATCAGGAGATCCAGGACGTATCACTGGCTGACTATGTTGGTCGTATGAAACCCGAGCAGGAGGCCATCTACTACCTGACCGGCGAAAGTTACGCGGCTGTCGCACACAGCCCGCATCTCGAGGTGTTTCGCAAGAAAGGTGTCGAAGTCCTGCTCATGTATGATCGCGTCGATGAATGGATGATGTCCTTCCTCAATGAGTTCGATGGCAAGCCACTGGTCAATATCGCCAAGGGTGATCTCGATCTTGGCAAGCTCGAAGACGAAGAAGAGAAGCAGCAGACCGAAGAGGCTGAAAAAGAATTCAGGGACCTGATCGAAAAGATGAAGGAGATCCTCGGCGAGCGCGTCAGCGAGGTGCGTCTCAGTCATCGTCTCACCGATTCGCCGGCCTGCATGGTGGTGGAGCAGCAGGACATGGCCGTCAGCATGCAGAAGATCCTCAAGCAGGCCGGCCACCAGGTACCGGACATCAAACCGATCCTCGAGATCAATCCACGGCACGCGGTGATTCGTCGCCTCCACGACGAAACGGACGAAAAACGGCTTGCCGACTGGACACAGTTGCTCTTTGACCAGGCGCTGCTCAGCGAAGGAGGCCAACTCGCCGATCCTGCTGCCTTTGTCGGCCGCGTCAATGCCCTGCTGCTGGAGGCCGCCGGTGGCGTATCGGAAACCTGAGACCCTGGAATTTTTACGGGAACTTTTTCTTCCCGTCTGGTGTTTCTGAAGGGCGTAGTATTTCCGCCATTACCTCGAAGGCGTGTCCCGATGTGAGCCCCTGCGGCACTAGTCCGCATAGGCTATTGAGACCCCTTCCTCCCCGTATATACTGTTTCTAATGGGTGATTTGTGCCCAATAAAAACAACAAATTACGTCGATGGTGGCAAGAGGCAGGCATGGGTATTCTCGACAGTCTGAAAAAACAGGCCGATGCGGTCAAGGACCGCAGTGGAGACAGCAGTGACAGTGAGATCCGCGGTGACGCCCGTCATCGCGCCGTGGTGGCCAGCCTGCGCAGCATCCACAGTTTCCTGCACGACATGGTGGAACAGCTCTATGTCGTCGACAGCGATGTCAGTGTCGATTATGCCATTCCCGAAGTGGGTACGGTCAACGGTCTGCATCAGGGCCGTTACGAGTTGCAGGCCACGACACGGGGTGAGACCGAAGTTCAGCTCAGTTACCACCTGTTCAAGGACGGCGATTCCCGCTTCGAGGTCCCCGGCGAAGTGGCCGAGATGCTCCAGCATGGTCTGCGTGAAAACGGCCTGTGGGTGGTGTCGGAAAAGAACGCCGAGCATCAGGGGGCCCTGGCGCCGCTGCTGGTGAAATCGCAGATCCCCGTACGCTTCGTTTTCCAGGAAGACTTTGCCGATGGTATCGTGCGTCTGCGCATCGAGAACTACGAAACACCCGGTAGCCAGCAGTTCGTGCTTCAGCCGGAGCAGGTGACGGACGCCTTTCTCGACGAAATGGGCAAGTACATCCTGCGCATGAAGAACAACTTCATGAACAAGCTCAAGTCCCGTGTGACGGGAATGAAGCCCGACGAGGAAGAAGATCTCTTTGACACGCAGGGACTGCCCAAGACCAAGGAGATGAGCAATTCGCGCATCATGTCGCTGTTCAATCGCGAGGCGCATCTCTACCTGGCCTATAACGATGTCATCAAGGAACTCAGCTCGCGTTCACCTGAATTCATCTTTGGTCGTGCCAGTGATTGCGACATGGTGGTCCCCTCGGAATTTGCTTCCCGCCAGCATGCCCGCATCCTGTTCCGCAAGGGCAAGTTCGTGCTCATCGATCAAAGCCGCAACGGTACCTTCGTCAAGACCCAGGGTGGCAAGGAAGTCTACATTCAGGGCGAGGAAGTGCCGCTCTCCGGCTCCGGTTTCATCAGCCTCGGCAAGTCGGCCTCGGTAAGCAATGCCCATATGATCTACTACAATATCCAGTAGTTTCGTTT
>DRKU01000108.1 GCA_011051615.1 Gammaproteobacteria bacterium | reverse complement strand
CTCACGCAGGGCCGGAAGCCGGAGGCCCCGACGGCAGGAAGGCGAGTGGCGAGGTCCAGGGGAATTTACCACTGGATTCCGGGCTGCCGCCTCACGTTGCTCGGCGTCCCCCGGAATGACGGCGCAATAGCGCAGCGTATTGCACCCTGTGTACTGGTGCCTGACTCGCCGCACCGGCGCTCGGGGGTGAAGGCTGACTCACGCAGGGCCGGAAGCCGGAGGCCCCGACGCCGGGGCGGCGATACCAGATACCAGATACCGGTGACCGGTGACCGGTGACCGGTGACCGGTGACCGGTGACCGGTTACTGGCCGCTAGCAACTAGCAACTGGTTTCTGTATTCAGGCCACTTTCACCCGCACCACGCGCATGATCTCGAATTCCAGACCGGCGACGATCTCGGTGTCGGGATAATAGGTCAGGTTGACGCGCTGACCGCGCAGATCACGGTACTGGCGACTGCGCTTGTACTTGAAAGGCACATCGCAGCCCTCGATCATGAGGGTATTGAGGATCATGTCGTCCACGCGCCGCTGCACGTGCGAGACCACTTTCATCATTTCCGAGTGTGTCAGTTGGGGATGCTTTTCGAGAAGTTTTTCAGGCGTGCTTTGCATGCGTCATTATAACCCCGATGCCTGCCCCGACGCACGCGGCACACCTTACTCTTTCGGCGCCAGGGTCACCTTGCCGTCTTCACGCAGGACGATCTGCGACGGCAGGCGCGTGCCGGGCAGCCAGGTCAGACCCCACTGAATCACCGCCGTGAGTGCGGTGCCCAGCGCCTGCCCCTTCTCGGTCAGGCGGTAGGCGTAGCGCACCGGGCGTTCCTGGTAGGGCTGCCGGCTGACGATGCCGTGGCGCTCCAGACGCTTGAGGCGATCGGCGAGGATATTGGTGGGAATGCCTTCGGGCGAGTCGAGCAACTGGCCATAGGTCTCCTTGCCCATGAACAGATCGCGGATCACCAGCAGGGTCCAGCGGTCGCCGATGATATCCAGCGTCTGCGTAATGGGACAGGCAGAACGCGGGTCACGTACCGCCTCGGACCCGGTAACTTTCTGTTTTTTCATGTACTTAGTCTAACACATCCCTGGTCACTTGCAATTAACAAGTGACAGTGTCAGAATCCGGTGACTTGCAAATCACAAGTTACTGGAACAAGGAGACGCACCATGACGACCACGACGCTCGACCCGACACGCCCCCCCCGCGCGGGCAACCTGCTGGCCCTGCTCATCCTGGCTGGCTGGGGCGGACTCATTATTGTGCTTGCCCTGGACGGCTTCTTCGCCCCCCCGGTGGGTACCCCGCCCCTGCGCCTGCTGGTCTCGGGCGCACTGGTGCTGGCCGCTTTCACTGCCGCCTGGTTCCTGCTGCCGGCCTTCCGCGCCTGGGTGCTGGCACTGGACATGCGCCTGCTCATCCAGTTGCACAGCCTGCGCATGCTGGGCATGGGTTTCGTCATGCTCTACATGGTGGATCGCCTGCCCATGTCCTTCGCCTTTCTGGCCGGTTTCGGCGATGCGCTGACCGCCATTGGTGCCGTGGCGCTGGTATGGGCGATGATGTCGCACCGCGATGGCGTCTCGCGTCGCTGGATCTGGCGCTGGAACACCTTCGGCCTGCTGGATTTCATCGTCGCCCTGACCGTCGGCATCCTCACCCGCCAGGGAGGTGTGCTCTATCCGGCAGGCGGCCCGGACAGCGATCTCATGACCAGCTTCCCCTTCGCCTTCATTCCGGCCTTTCTGGTGCAGGTGTTCACCCTCACCCACATCATCATCTATCTGCAACTGCGCCACCGCCATGCCGGCACCACGCGCATCAGGATTGCACCCGAGGCCTGAAGGCGCGCGCCGGCGGCGGCATCGCGGCCCCGCCGGCGCATAAACCCCATGCAATCATGGCCATAAACAGGTAGACTACGCCTCCCCGAGTCGTCCTCTCCCGTGACACCGCTCCGGGACACGCCAGGACAGCCGACGCCGCGCCGGGATTTCCCCGGATCGCCTCCAGGCCCTCCTTCCGCTTTTCGCTACATATTCAGGTATTGCCCATGACCACCCCGACGGCCACGGCCTTCTCGCAGCTGGCGCTGCCCGCTTCTCTCATGACCGCGCTCGACGCCGTCGGTTATGAAACCCCCTCGCCCATCCAGGCCGAAACCATTCCCCTGCTGCTCGACGGCCGCGACGTGCTGGGCCAGGCCCAGACCGGCACCGGCAAGACCGCCGCCTTCGCCCTGCCCCTGCTGGCGCGACTGGATCTCGCCGCGCGCGTACCGCAGGTACTGGTGCTGGCACCAACGCGCGAGTTGGCCATCCAGGTGGCCGAGGCCTTTCAGAAATACGCCGCTCACATGAAGGGCTTTCATGTCCTGCCCCTCTACGGGGGCCAGGACTACGGCGGTCAGATCCGCGCCCTCAGGCGCGGTGTACACGTGGTGGTCGGCACACCAGGACGGGTGATGGATCACATGCGCCGGGGCACGCTGAAGCTCGACGGCCTGCGCGCGCTGGTGCTCGACGAGGCCGACGAGATGCTGCGCATGGGCTTCATCGATGACGTGGAGTGGATCCTCGAACAGACCCCGGCGGCACGACAGATCGCCCTGTTCTCCGCCACCATGCCGCCACAGGTACGCCGCATCGCCGAGCGCCATCTCAACGATCCGGCGCAGGTGACCATCAAGGTCAGAACCACCACCGCAGACACCATTCGCCAGCGCTACTGGCCCGTGACCGGCGTGCACAAACTCGATGCACTGACGCGCATCCTCGAGGCCGAGGACTTCGATGCCGTTATCGTCTTCGTACGCACGAAGACAGCCACTACCGAGCTGGCGGAAAAACTCGCCGCCCGTGGCCACGCCGCCGCGGCTCTCAACGGCGACGTGCCACAGAAACTGCGCGAGCGCACCGTCGCGCAACTGAAACAGGGCAAGCTGGATATCCTCGTCGCTACCGACGTCGCCGCACGCGGCCTCGACGTGCCGCGCATCAGCCATGTGATCAACTATGACATTCCGTACGATACCGAGGCCTATGTGCATCGTATCGGGCGTACCGGCCGCGCCGGACGCAAGGGCGATGCCATCCTGTTCGTCGCGCCGCGTGAAAAACGCCTGCTCGCCGCCATCGAGCGCGCCACGCGCCAGAAGATCAGCCTCATGGAACTGCCCTCCACCGAGGTCATCAACGACAAACGCATCGCCGCGTTCAAGCAACGCATCACTGACACCCTTGCCGCTGAAGACCTGAGCCTGTTTACGCAGCTGATTGAACAATACCAGCGAGAACACGACACGCCGGCCACCGACATTGCGGCCGCGCTGGCCTGGCTGACACAGGGGGACACTCCCCTGCTGCTGACACCGAAACCTCCGCGGGTGGAAACGTCGCAGCCAGTTGCAACCGCGGATACCAAGGCGCACAGGCGTGACCGTACGCCCCGGCCGGCACGCGAGGCCCGCCCGGTCGATGAGGGCCTGGAGCGCTTCCGCATCGAGGTGGGCCATCACCATGGCGTCAAACCCGGCAACATCGTCGGCGCCATCGCCAACGAGGCCGGGCTGGACAGCAAGTTCATCGGTCGCATCGACATCCGCGACGATCACAGCCTTATCGATCTGCCCGAAGGCATGCCGCGCGAGATATTCAACGACCTGAAGAAGGTCTGGGTAGCTGGCCAGCAGTTACGCATCTCGAGACTGGTACAGGGTAAACCGCCAGCGGCAAAAAAGCGCAAGGCCAGGGGGCCGCAACCGGCGATGATGAACAACCGCACCCGCAAGGCAACGCGACCTGTCCGCCACGCATGAAAAAACCGCGCCCGGGGTAGCCCGGGCGCGGCTCTTTCAGCAGGGCGATACCCCGTCGAGAACTCAGGAGACCTCGCTCTTCCAGTTCATCATTTCGCGCGTCAGTTCCGACGAGATATTGCGATACTCACTGCCCATATCGATGGCCGCCTCGGCAGCGTCCTTCTGCCCCGCCAGCGCCATTTTCAACACCTCGGCAGCCACCTTGTGAAAATCCGCATGCAGGGTGCGGACCTTTTCATAGCGCGGTGAAGCCGTCACCTCCGCGTCACCGGAATAGAGCCATTTCCCGAACTCGCACTGGTTGTCCTGGCATACTGTGGCGGGACTCCATTCGCTGGAACCGGTGGCGATGGCATCGATCAGGCGCTGTTTCCACATCCCGTGTGCGGCGATTCCCTTGTTGATTGAATCTGCCAGACTCATTTTGCATACCCCCTGGGTTAATTAACTACAATCACCATGTATTAGCGTCAATGAATCTGAAAAATTTAGGCCTCGGGAGAAAAATTATGTATGTTCTTTACATTTTTTAACCTTATATTTTTTAAGAAATTATTTTGCAATTTTTATCAGTTTTCCTGCTGCGAATGGAGCCGCGTGAGGCCCCGCCCGTGCCCTTGCCTCCCGCCTCACCATGGTGAAGATCCCCTCCACAGCATGCACATCAATCCCGGGGCCAGGCCGGATCCAGCCCGGATCCGGGCCACACCGACACCATTCAGCAGGACGAAAAGGCGCGCCGTCCACGAACCCGGTGCCGATGGCCGTGCGCCCCGTGTGCTCGAGGCCCACGACACCAACAATCTGTCTTGCCAGGGAAAGTATGTAACGGTTGTTACAGGCCAGGATCCACACAGGGATCCCGTGAAAAACGTAGTGACAAAACCACCTGGCCTCAGTCGCCCTGATCGGTTATCCAGCGAATGACGGCAGCGGTAAACTCATCTTCATGATCATCGAAGCGGTGATCGGCATCATCGATCTCCACCTGACTATAGAACACCGAGGCCAAAGCACTGCGTTCCTGCGCAGACTGGCGGTCATGCTCGCTGGCCCCACCCCAGATGTCCAGCACCGACACATCCACCTGACCGAGGCTGTCGCTACACGACAATGGCGCACCGCCATTGTTGCGGCAGCCGGCAACGATCAGACCTTCGATGGGCGCATCGGGATGGCGTGCCATGAATGCACTGGCCATGCGCGCGCCCATACTGTGCCCCATGAGAAAGACCCTTGTGACGCCCTTCTCCTCGCGCAGGAATCGGATCCCCGCCTCGATGGTGGTATAGGCACGGGGGAAATCTTCGGCATATTCGCTCGCATCCTTGTCCTCGTTGGGCATTTGCAACGAGAGGGTGTGAAACCCCAGCCGATCATGTACCACCTTGCGCAGCGGATCGACCACCAGCCAGGTGGGATACTTGCCGCGGCCATGCAACAGGATCAGGGCGGCGCGACTCTGTCCACCATCCAGATATGCCGAACCGACAGGTTCGGCGGCACTGACATACAATGGCTGCGTAATAAACACACAGGACAATGCAAACAGGAGTGTCAGTCTTTTTGCCACTATTAACGCCACCTCACAGGCTGAATTGCAGAGAGGTGAAGTCCTTCGCCATACGCCACCGGTGACAGTGCAATTAGATGCCTGCCGCCGAAAGAACGATATTGACTACTACGACAATGGCCAGGATAAACAGGATCACGGCAGTCAGGCCAACAATGATGTACTGACCCGGACTGCCGTGCTGGAAATCGCGCTCACGGTTCCTGTTACTCTGCACACCAAACAGGGAAGCACCAACACTCTGTGCCACCTGCCACAGGGTGGGTTTCTTGTTTGTTTCGTCCGTCATGTCTCCCTCGCTGCTACGGCGGGCGCTCTGGTACCGCCCTCACCGGACAGTCAGTATATCAGGGCGTCTCAAGTTTCGTCACTGCCCTTCATCTCACCGACCAGGCGCATGACCATGAAACCAATGACGACAACACCACCCGTGAGGACCAGCCACAGCAACAGCTTGCGCCAGGGGAATTCGCTCGGTGTTTCCAGTCGCGCCGTGCCGCCGAGCTGTATTTCACTTCCTGCCTGCGCGGTTTTTACGAAACCCTCGCCGTTTTCTTCCAGCCCCGCCAGCAATGCCGGGATACTGGAGGACGTCGGATCAACACCCACGGCCCCATAGGCAACGCGGAAGGGCGCCTGGCCGCTGGCTACGAACAGCAGTTGATGCGGCCGCCAGCCCAGTTCAAGTTTGACGGGACCGGGCAAGGCCGTGCCCTCGTCCAGCAATTCGATCTTCCAGTAACGATGACGCGTGGGTGAGATACGGATGATGGGATTGGCGACCATCTGGCCCTGCACGGTGAGCCGATATACCAGCCCGCTATGCATCTGGCGCCAGGGTGCCTCTGGATCCGGTCGCGAGTAGACTGCCACCCGGGTGAGGACATTGGGCGCATCGACACTCAGGCGCAGCCTGTCTACCGGCAGAAAACCACCACTGTCATATTCAAAATACCGTTGCCCGGCCTCACTCCTGTGTGGCGTCTGGTCACCGGACGCCGTGCTCCAGTGACGATCCGCCTCACGCAGGGTTTCGCCAAAGCCGGCCATGAGGGTGTCCAGTAGCACGCCCTCACGACCTGCCGGCCAGCTGATACGCAGGTAGCGCCCGTGCAGGCCACTGACCTCGATACGACGGCGTTCGAGGACATCACCCTGGAAACGGAACTGTGACAGCGTCGTCGCCGGCACGAAGGAACGCCAGCTGTTCAGATCATCGCTGACGCTGATCTGGATAGTAGTTGCAAAACTGTCCGGGGCCCCCTGCCAGCCAAACTCCAGCCAGTCAGGCCTGACGATAGAACCGGCCTTTTGTGTATCGGTGTCTTCTGCCTGCAACATGCCGAGATCGACAACATAGGCCGAAACCACGCGTGCCTGTGCTGCATCGCCACGCGCACCACCACTGATATCGATAATGGTGCCACGGGCATCAGTGGTGATATGCACGTTGGGGATCTCTCCCGTGGCGGCCTGCGTGTCAGTCTTGCCGCTATACAAAGGGAACAGCTTCAGTGGTATCGGCGCACGTGTAATGGTCTGCCTTTCCTCCCGCAGGCGCAGCATATGCGGCACCGCTTCATTGTTGCTGTTGAAAACGCGCAGATCACCAAGATCCATGCGCGTCACATGGCGATAGACCTGTTCGGGCAGCTCGAGACTGTAGATGGCGCCATCACCATCCACTTCCAGCGGGATCCCCCAGGCAAAGTCATTGGGTTTGAGTTGCCGCGGTGGTTCTGCCGCAGCGGCGGCAGTGACCCCAATGCACAAGGCGATCAACATGAACAGGCGTTTCATGAGTGTTGCTCCTTTTCAGCAGGCAGGTGGGAAAAATATCCCGCTGCCACATAGATGGATCCAACGACGAGGAACGTGATGATCACTTCCAGTTCCTCGCGCTTGGCGAGATCGATGAAGAACAGTTTGACCAGTGTCATGGTAACCAGTGACAGTGCAACGATGCGCAGGGGGCGATGCGCCATGCGTCCGGCAATAATGAGCAGTACCAGCGCCGTCACGCCCCACAGTATGGATATGGCGGAGTGAAACAGCGACGAGGTGAGCAGGAGGTCCCAGTCAAAGTACATATCGGCATAATGGCTGACGGCACGTCCAACCACGGTGTTGAGCCACAGGAAAGCCGTAGCGCCCGTAGCACCGTAGAACAGCATGCGATAGTTACCGAAACGCTCCGCCGATTCACGCTGGCCACGCAGGAACCACAGCAGGGCACCCACGATGATCGCCAGATGTGTCAACTCCAGGGGGTTGATCACCGGTACATAAGGAATGACATAAATCTGACCACTACTGAAGAACATGGTCAGGAGTGCCCACAGCCAGGCCCAGCCCAGCATAACCAGTGTACCGACACCCTGCCAGGCGGGCCGGTGCTGCGCCACCGGCCAGCGTCCCGCCACAGCAGATACGCGTGGCAGGTACATGGCCAGTAGTGGCAACAGACCCCACACCACGGTAGCCAGCGTTCCGCTCAGGTAGTGCCCTGCCGTCCAGTCCAGCTCCACGCAGGCGAAGAACACCAGCAGGATGAATCCCGCCAGGTGCTGGGCATGCAGGGTCCAGGGGCGAAAACGCAAGTCCTCGGCACGGTGCAGCATCCAGGCCGTGAGGGCGAAGGCCGGCAACCAGAATGCATAACCCAGGTCCGCGAAGAAATGCTCATGATCGAAAATGCTCAGCAACGTAAACAGGTACAGAGCGCCCACCTGGAACAGCACCGGGTAGTGCAACAACGGCCAGCGCAGGCGCTGCGCCAGCCATGTCAGCAGGGCGATACTGGCGGTGACGGTCAGCATCGCCGCCAGCAACTCGTAGTGCGTGCTCACCTGCACTTCCACTTCGTTGAGCGTGGTGCCAAACCACCACAACATACCCCAGGCAAACATCACGGCATGGGTGAAGCCTTCGAAAACCCTGAGCTGATCGCGGCGACGGTAGAGGTACCAGCCGGAGAAGAAGGCCGACAGGCTGATCAACAGGCCGCCAAGGAAGGCGCCGTTCCACAGGGGTGGCGGTGTCAGGGCCATGCTGTCGAAGTTCCCCGCATGTCCCTCGGCATAGAACACCCCCGCAGCCAGTTGCAGCAGGAGGCCAAAGTTGCGCGCCAGCCAGCGATGCTGGCGCACACCGAGCCACACCAGCGCCGCTCCCTCCATGGCCCAGGCTGCCGACGACCAGCGCCCGTCCAGCGCCAGCGGGATAGCGAGCGTGCCAAAGACCACCGCCATGGCAAGAAAGGATTCGGTGAGCAACCGCATTATACGACGCGTGGCCTCGCTGCCGCGTGACCACAGCAAGCGGGCGAGGACAATGTAGAACAGGGCCATGACCAGCGCACTGATGGCCATACCATATTCATAGTGATAGACCAGGCCACCCTGCAGGGCCGCGCTGATGATGGGAGTACCGAATACCAGTGTGCCGTCCACGTAACCGCGATAACCTTCCGGCTGGCGGAAGGCAAAGAGGATCGAAATGGCCACATACATGAGAAAGAAGATGACGAGAAAGGGTTCGGTGGTGGCAAAGAACTCGGGCTCGTAACGGGTCATACCCCACAGCGCACTGATACCGAATGTGAACAGAAAACCCAGCAGGTTCAACTCGCGCCAGCTACGGTACCAGGCCACCGACAGGATACCGACATTGAGCAGGGTGTAATAACTGAACAGGACGATGTAGTTGTTGTCCCCGCTGGACAGCAGGATGGGCGCGAGAAAACCACCGGCAGCGCCAAACAGGGCCAGTGATCTGGCGTCCTGTAACAGGGCCAGTGCCGTGGACAGCACCACCAGTGCCACCATCAGGGGGAACGCCATTTCCAGTGGCACCAGTGTATACATCTTCGCCGCAGCGAACACCGTAAGATACATGATGCCGACACCGCCACCCTGTAACAGCAGGGCAAACGTGCCACGCTTGCGACGCGCGCGCCAGCCCAGTATCAACAGCACCAACCCACCGAGGGCCGCCCCCAGCAGGCGCAGTTCGATGGAAAGCATGTCGTTTTCCACCGCGTACTTGAGCAGAAAGGCCACACCGAAGAACAGGACCAGCAGCCCCACGCGCACGACGACATTGCCGTCGGTGAAGAAGCGCCGGATGGCGCCGAGCACGGTATCGAGCAGCGTTGGCCCCGCTGCACCGGACTTGCGCATCGCCGCAGCAGGCGCAGGTGTCGTTTCAGGGGCAGCAACTTGTTGAGCCGGCTCGCGTGTGGGGGGCGGTACCGGAGGCGGTGGCACTTCGGTGACGGCAGCGGCGGGTGCCGCCGGAGGTTCCACTGAAGGTTTCGCCCCGGATTCCGCCCCGGATTCCGCCGGGGGTGCCGTCAGCGGACCGGAAGATTCCAGTTTCTCCAGGCGCTGGCGCAGCTGGCGATTACTGCGTGACAGGTCACCCACCCAGCCAAACAGGTAGCCGATCAGCAGACCGCTGAGCAGGCCGGAAAAACTCAGCGAGGCAAGCCCCAGGACAAAGGCCCCCGCCAGTGCAAGAATGATCCCCAGTACGGACATGATGCGCTCCTTCTCTATTCCGTTTTTCCTGTTGACAGTTTCCGTCTTGTTTACCACGCCATCACCCTGGTGACGACCGTGCGAGTGCGCGAGTTACAGGGCCCGCGCCAGAATACGCCGCGAGGCGAAAACCTCCGCGGCCAGACCGTGGCCCTGGTAGCGCATCAGGCGCTTGAGGGCAAAATCGAACAACAGCACGTTGTAGCGGCGCAGCTGGGACAGAAACGCCGCCTCGCCGGCATCGATATACCCAAGCGCTTCCATGCGTCGCATGGAAAAGAGGGGCATGACACCCGGTAAGGGGTAGTCCGAGCCGTTGAGCAGACGCGGGTGCCAGTCTTCCCGGGCCAGAATGGTTTTCAACGGCTTGCCCAGCCGGTTGATCTGTGTGACGCCGGAGATCTCACCATAGAGGTTGGCGGTGAAGCGCGCATCCTCCATGAGACGAGCAAAATAGACGAAGTTGGCGTGCTCGGGACCATGCGGGCCACGATCGGTGTCCGGGCCGTGCCCCTCGGTGGCGCAGTGGGCCACGATGACACGCACACCGTGTTCGAGCGGCCGACGCAGGCGCAGGGGATGTCCCAGTTCCTGGTTTTCCACGCCAGCGACGGCATATTCATGGCCGGCGTGAACCAGCAGCGGAAGACCGGTTTCCGCCAGTGCGGCATAGAAGGCATCGCACCTTGGCGAAGCCGGATCGATGTTCTGGATCTGCGGCAGCCACTTGATGGCCAGCGCACCGTCGTGCACATGGCGATGCAGGGCCTCAACGGCATCCTCACGCCAGGGGTGCACTGAGGCGATCCAGCCGAAGCGCTGTGGCTGTTGACTCGCCAGGTCGCGCACGTACTCATTGGGAATATAAAATGCCGAACGTGTCAGGTCGACGCGACCGTCTTTATCGTGCCAGGCGTCGAAGGCCAGTAACAGGAAACGCGCGCCCGCAGGCCATGCATCGACCAGGCCTTGCAATCGCCGCTGCGCACTGGCATCGATGCCCTGCGCGGGATCGGCGCAGGCGGCATTGACATAGAAACGGAAACGCACATAGTGCGCCGGGTGCAGGATCTCCTGCATGCGTGGGTTGAGATAGATCCCCGAATCACTGTCGCCGGCACCGACCACGTGCACATGGTCATCCCACACCTCGTGGGGATCGATATCTGCCCACACGCGCTGCATCAACTCGTGTTCACGCAGTGCGGTCGGTAGTTCCACATCGAGGCAGGGATTGCTGAAACCCGCATCGGGCCAGTAACGTGCGCCGAGCAGACCCATCGCCGAGGCGCCGAGCAGGGAAATGAAGTGCCTTCGCTTCACGACAACTCCCGATCGAGTTCCTGTGCCATGCGTTCACCCTCCGCCACATCCACACGCAGTAAAAGCAGTGCTCCACCGATAAACAGGATCAGGATCGACAACAGGGAGAGACGCGGACTGCCCGTGAAGAAACTTACCACACCCATCATCAGTGGGCCGAGAATGGCGGCGAACTTGCCCAGCATGTTATAAAAACCAAAATATTCTGCTGACTTACTCGCGGGAATAATACGCGCATAGAAAGAACGGCTCAGTGACTGCACGCCGCCCTGCACCAGGCCAATGGTCACGGCAAGGATATAGAATTCGCTGACATTCTCCATGAATGCGGCCCACAGGGTCACCAGTACATAGACTGCAATGCCGATCAGGATGCCCTGCTTCGCCCCAATGCGCTGACCGAGGAAACCAAAGGCGATGGCAGCGGGAAACCCCACGAACTGGGTGATCAACAACGCTGTCACCAGCTGGGTGCTGTCGAACTTGAGCGCCATACCATAGTCGATGGCCATGCGCACGATGGTATCCACGCCATCGATGTATAACCAGTAGGCCAGCAGAAACAGAAAGACTACGCGCAAATGACGTATGCGGGCGAAGGTATTTTTCAGCTGGGAGAAGCCCTTGCCTACTGCGTGCCTCAATCCCACGCCGTCGGCATGACCCGGCTCTGGCACACGGATCAACAGTGGCAGAGAGAATACCAGCCACCAGATGGCCGTGAGCAGGAAGCCAAACTGCACGGCATCCTGGCCGGAATGGAAGCCGAAGAACTGCGGCCATACTTTCATGGCCACACACAGGGCAAACAAGACGCCACCGCCAAGATAGCCCAGTGCAAAACCATAGGCCGACACCAGGTCCAGCCGGTTGCGCGGTGCGACATTGACGATAAGGCTGTCGTAGAAAATATTGGCAGCCGAAAATCCGATCGTTGCGAGCACGAACATCAGCAGTGCCATGAACCATTGCCCCCAGGCAACGAAGTAGAGGGCTGCCGTCATGCTCACGCCAAGCAGGGCAAACACCACCAGGAAACGCTTCTTGCTGTTGGCCGAGTCGGCAATCGCACCGAGGATGGGTGCCAGGATCACGACCACCGCGCTGGCAAAGGAGTTGGCTACGCCCAGTTGAAAGGTGCTGGTGCCGGCCTCCACGTTGGCGGCCCAGAATTCCTTGTAGAACAGCGGAAAGAAACCCGCCATGACTACCGTGGCAAAAGCAGAGTTGCCCCAGTCATAAAGCGCCCAGGCCACTACCTTGCCGTTGCACAGGGTATCCACCGCCCCCGGCCTGTCTACCGGATTGTCCGTCGCCTGGTCCGTCATCTTGTGATCCGTCATATTCTTTCTCGATACCTGTTCTCGTTCCCGGGCAGGGCAGATGCGCGGCCATGCAGGCTGAGGTGGCTCGCCCCGACAGATCTACTGTCCGCCGCAGGCCTGCCTGAGCTTACCATCATCAGGCCGCCGATGAGGCCGTGTCGCTGGCCTGCTCCCGCCCGGCGGCCAGCGCGTTCACCGCCGGGTAGTCGATCTTGCCGGTACCCAGTACTGGCAGCCGCTTGACGGTCACCACGCGCCGTGGCACGGCCAGTTCACTGATCCCCTGTTCGCGCGCCTCTGCCTGCAGAGCACGGCGATCCAGTTCTGCACAATCGGTAACCAGCACCAGTTGCTCACCCTTGCGGGCATCGGCCACGGCGGCCACCGCGTGCATGTGTCCCGGCCGACAGCGGGCAACGAATTCCTCCACCGCCGCCAGCGACACCATCTCGCCGCCCACCTTGGCGAAACGTTTGGCGCGCCCACAGATCCGCACGAAGCCTTCTTCATCGATATCCACGATATCGCCGGTATCGTACCAGCCTTCGCCAAACTCGCTGGACGGTGGAACACAGCGACCCGGCTCGTCTTCGCGCAGGTAGCCGAGCAT
>DRKU01000107.1 GCA_011051615.1 Gammaproteobacteria bacterium | reverse complement strand
GTGCTGCGTGGCAGGCCGACTTCTTCCAGCGCCGCCTGGATGGTCAAGTCCAGCGTTTGCAGGGCCGGGGGTCTTTCCAGTCCCAGTGCCACGACAAGCGGTCGTCGTGCGGGGAAAGGGCCAATCTCGGTTAGGCGGATATCAAAGGGTGACTGCCGGGCAAGTCGTGGTTGCAATATGTTCCATACACGTTCGGCCTGCTCGTCTTCGATTTCCGCGCAAAAGGCCAGCGTCAGGTGCAGGGCATCTTCCTGTATCCAGCGTATTTCGTCGTCGGGCAACTGTTTACGCAACTGGTGACGAAGATCGCGTAGCTGTACGAGTAGCCGGATGTCCGGATAAATGGCGAAAAAGCAGCGCATTTCCCTTTCCTTGTTAAATACGTGTTCCAAATCCCCGATCACATGAAACAACGGATTACATCATTTGCCTGTCTCTCACCGGGGCGGCGTTTACGGACACGCGGTAAATACATCCCTGTACGCTCGACAGCCGCATCCCTGCGGCTGACGGTCCGTAAACGCCGCCCCGGTGAGAGCCTGATGTCTGTAAACTGTAGTGGAATTTGGAACACGTATTTAGGAGTGTCACGTGTCTATCGCGACACGTTCTCCCCCATGTGTCGGGTCATCGATCTCGTGCCCCGAGGTATCTGGCAGTCAATCATTGGTGGAGGCGGCGGGAATCGACACTTAGAACCTCCTGTCGGAGGTTCATCAAGTGTACCTCCGCTTCGCTACGGCAACCCGCACCACGCGGATTCTCATCCGCACCACCACCACAAACAAAAAAGGGCTGCCTGACGGCAACCCTTGTTTGTCTGGTGGAGGCGGCGGGAATCGAACCCGCGTCCGCAAATCCTCTGCCTTCGGATCTACATGCTTATCCACGCCTATTGATTTGACCAGCAGTTACCCGGCGGGCGGGGAAAACCACTGGCGAGTCCGGTAAGGTTTTAACGCCGCTGCCCCGGACGAGCTTTGGCGCGATCCTGTGTGGGATGACCCCTGGGATCCGGTGCGCACAGGCACGCCGCCGGCCAGAGGGCACCAGGCTGGTTTTTAAGCAGCTAGTGCGTAGTTGTCGTCGTTGGCAACTATATGATTTGCAGATGGTTTTACGAGGTAATCCGCACCTCGGCATGCCCCTCGGGTTTCGCGATCCACGTCGAAGCCATGTCGCCCCCGTTTCGGGTCTAAGCGCCTAGTATAGCGTAGAGTCGGGCGCCAATGCGGATAAAATGGCGGCACGAAGGCGACAATTCAAGGCCGGCAGGCCCGGGGAGGCGGAAAAAGACGGGGTGCCGAGGCACCCCTACGACCTAAATAGTTCAGGAAGAAGAGGAACCATTGATGGCGTCGGCAGGGACCCGTGGGGGTGGGCACCGCGTTCGTCCTCAATGTGGGCATATTGTGTGTTCTGGCTCGGGGATCGTCTATCCGGCAGACGTATTAGATTAGTATTAGTACGACGGGGCTAACGAAATCGGGGCCCGGAGTCCACTACAATCGTAAGCTAATTAAAAGCCGGAAACCGTGTCAGGAATGGGTCTGCGGGGAGCGGTCGGCATTGCCACGAGACGCAAGAAACTGAGGAAGAAATCTTGAAACTACTCATTGCAGATGACCACGTACTGGTGCGCGAAGGAATGCGCCATTCCCTGGGCGAGCTGGCGCAGGATATCGAGATCCTCGAGGCTGAGAATGCCGAGCAGGTGCTTGATGTACTGGGCGGTAACCCGGATCTGGATGTGGCCATCCTCGACCTGATCATGCCCGGCGCCAATGGTTTCGAATTGCTCATCAAGGTTTGTGAAAAATTTCCCGATATCCCGGTCATCCTGATGTCGGCCTCCGAAGACCCCGATCACATGCGCAAGGTCATCGACTACGGCGCATCGGGCTATATCCCCAAGTCCGCCAGTCGTGACGTCATGCTGTCCGCCGTCAAGCTGGTGCTTTCCGGCGGTGTCTACATCCCTCCGGCCATGTTGCAGTCCGATGGCGAGCGTGGCGATACCGGTTTCGGTCTTGGTGGCGATCTGCTGGGCAATTCCCGTCCCAAGGTGGCCATCCCGCCCGAGCTGACCAGTCGCCAGCTGGACGTACTGCTGATGCTGGGGCAGGGCAAATCCAACAAGGAAATCGCCCGCGACCTGGGCCTGTCCGAAAATACCGTCAAGATCCATGTCACGGCCATCCTCAAGGTACTCAACGTCTCCAACCGCACCCAGGCGGGGATCATTGCACAGACCCTGGACCTGTCCAGCGTCGCGCGCTAGGAGTCCTCGATCCACCTCACTCGCGTCGGCCGTTGCGAAATCTCCGGGACTTATCCACAATCGGGATTGGTATACTGGGCCTGTTTCGCTACACGTGAGGTAACGCGCTATCCTGCCCGGAACGATTCGGTATTGCAGTTTTTCGTCCCACACGACGCCCCCCGGCTCCTGCGTCCATGGGCAATCATCGGTTCCCGGTCTTTTGCATCCGTCTATCTGCCGCGGCCTGCGTGGTGTGACGGCCTGACAACGACATGAATTCTTCTGCGCGACAATTCACCCCCCTGTTTCGGCTGCGCGCGCGCCGGTGTAGCACGCATGTCCTGCTGCTGGCAGTCCTGTTCCTGCTGGCGGGTGGCGTGGCCCATGCGCAGGGGGCGCATGTGGCCATGATCCTCAGCCGCGAGGGGCGTATCCATCTCGAGGCGCAGCGTGGTTTCGAGGAACGCCTGGCGCAGGCCTCCGATGCACAGGTACGCCTGTCGGTGATCAAACTCGATAACAGCGGTGCCCTGCCACGCAGCTACGTGGATGGGCAGGATTATACCCTCGCCGTGGCGGTGGGTGCGCGTGCAACCGAGGCCGCGTTGCGGGAGAACGATTTTGCACCAGTGCTGAGCCTGCTGGTACCGGAAGTCACCATCGAACGGCTGACGGAATCCAACCCCGATGTCGGCGTGGGTACCTCGCTGGATAACTTCAGTGCCATCTATCTGGACCAGCCTTCCGACCGGCTGTTTTCCGTCATCGGCAAGATCATCCCCGAGGCACGCCGCATCGGTGTCGTGCTTGGTACACGTGGTCTGCCCAGGCTGTTCGAGCTCAAGCCCGTGGCGCGCGCCCATGGATTCAAGCTCAACGTGGCGGTGATCCATGATCCCGAAGATGCCGCAGCACAGATCACCGACCTGGTGGCGGAGAGCGATGTCATCCTCGCGGTCTACGATCCGGTGATCATGAACAATCGTACCGCGCGCTGGTTGCTGTACACCGCCTTCCAGCAACGCAAGCCGGTAATCGGTTTCTCGCAGGCCTTCGTCCGCGCCGGTGCGCTGGCTTCCATCTACTCTACACCGGAGATGATCGGCCGCCAGGGCGCAGAGTTACTGCTTGATATGATCAAGGGCAGGGGCTGGCAAGGCGGTAAACGCTACTACCCGCGCCAGTTTACCATCGAGTTCAATCGTCGCCTGGCGCGTTCGCTGCGTTTTCATATTCCCTCGGTCGAAACGCTGAAGAAGTACTACAAGGGGTACGTGCATGATTAAGCCCCTCGATATCCAGAACTGGGGGATCCAGCGCCGCGTCATGGTGCTGGCGATGGTGCCGCTGGTGACCATTTCCACCCTGCTTGGCACTTACATGATCTCCGAGCGGGTCAAGACGGCCTACCAGCAGCTCGAGGAACGTGGCCGTCTGCTGGTCGAGCACCTGGCGCCGGCCAGCGAGTTCCCCCTGTTCGCGGGAAACATGGAGGTGCTACGCAGCCTGGCGACGGGCATTGCGCGTGAGCCGGATGTCATCTCGGTGCGTATCCTCGACGAGCAACGCGAGGTGATCCTCAATGTCACCAATGACACCACTGCCACGGTCAACGCGGACGACGAAGAAAACTTCATGGAGTTCGAAGAGCCCATCGGCGTTTCCACGGTGTCGGTCGTCGATGTGATCGAAGAAGACACCTTGCGTGATGTGGAGGCCGCGGCGCCGGAGGAGGCGAAGACCCTGGGCTGGGCCGTGGTGCGGATCTCTACGGCCAGTCTCCAGAGCCGGGAAACCGAGATCATCATCAATGGCATTCTGCTCATTGGTGTCGGCCTGTTCCTGTCGGCCTTTCTCGCTCTGCGCATCGGGGAAAGTGTCGTCGAGCCCATGTTGCGCCTGGTGGAAACCGTCATGCGTCTGCGCAATGGTGAACTGGATGCACGTGTCGAAGTCCGTTCCGGTGGCGAGATCGGTCTGCTCGAAGAATGGATCAATGCCATGGCCTTCCGCATGCAGGCGGCGCAGCAGGCGCTGCAATACAAGGTCAATGACGCTACGCGTGAGCTGCGGCAGACGGTGAAGATCCTCGAAGAGCGTAATGCGGATCTGGAGGCGGCGCGCAAGGAGGCTCTCAAGGCAGGTAAGGTCAAATCTGATTTTCTTGCCAACATGAGCCACGAGATCCGTACCCCGCTCAATGCGGTGGTCGGTTATACACGCCTGTTGCAGGAAACCAGCCTGACGCGTGAACAGCGCGACTATACGCGCACCATCAGCCAGTCAGCGTCCCTGCTGGTATCGGTCATCGATGATATTCTCAATTTTGAACGTCTTGAATCCGGTAACCTGCAACTGGAGAACATCTCTTTCGACCTGCATTCCAGCCTGGAAGACACCATTTGCATGCTTTCACCGGCGGCGCATGACAAGAAACTGGAGATCTCCCTGCTCATCCACTCGGAAGTTCCGCAGATGATCTATGGCGATCCCGTGCGTATCAATCAGATCGCCACCAATTTCATCAATAATGCCATCAAGTTTACCAGTGATGGTGGTATCACCATGCAGGTCAGCGTCGATCACGAGGAGGGTGAACAGACCTTCATCCGTCTTGCGGTATCCGATACGGGGATCGGTATGACCGAGGAGGACAAGGCCAATCTCTACAAGCCGTTCTCGCAGGCGGACAGTTCCATCAGTCGCCGCTTCGGTGGTACCGGACTGGGGTTGAGCATTTGCAAGCGGCTGGCGGAACTGATGGGTGGTGAGATCGGCGTCGATAGTGAATACGGCATGGGGTCTACCTTCTGGGTCACTATTCCGGTCAGGGTGGACAGGAAGTTCCAGACCCAGGAAACCGGTGCGCTGGCGGGTCGCAAAATTCTTGTTTGCGAGGCTAATCCTTACACGCGGCGTGCGGTACGCAATACCCTGTTGCGTCTCAATGCCAGTGTTTATACCACCGGCAGTATCTCGCGGCTGCAGAAAATGCTCTCGGCAGTAGCCGGAAGCGAAGAGGAGTATGATCTACTGGTCGTGGGCCTGTCTCCGCAGCATTCGACTACTGAACAGATAGACCGCACCTACACGCGCTTGCGCAAATACTACGCGGATGAATTGTTGATCCTGGTGAGCAGCCATGGTGGCGAACAGATCCTGCGTGCAGACCGTGACGCCAAGTGCCAGGTGTTGAGTAAACCGGTGCGACGGGATGGACTCCTGCTGACCATCAAGGGGCTGTTGGGTGAGGCCGACGAACCGCTCAGTGCCGAGATCTCCGGTGAAATCGAGCCGCTGTCCGCTGGATTCAAACACCTCAAGGTGCTTGCGGCGGAAGACAATGCCTTCAACCGCTCACTGGTCGAGGCTTACATGCACAAGCTGGGTGTGGATGTGGATCTGGTTGAGAACGGTGCCGAGGCAGTGGCCGCGGCAGGTAGCAGGGAATACGATATCATCTTTCTCGACATTCATATGCCGGTAATGGATGGCGTCCAGGCGGCGGAGAAGATCCGTGATCTCAATGATTATTATGCCCAGATCCCGTTGATTGCCATGACGGCTGATGTCTTCGTGCGTAACACGGAGAAGACCAATATTCGCAACTTCGCCGATTTCGTCTACAAGCCGATCAAGATAGAAGAACTGGTCTCCGTGATTTTTCGCCATACCGGCAGTGATGCAGTCTTCGACGCGCCGCAGGAAGAGGTCGAGGCGCGTGAAAACGTGGATAGCAGTGGCGAGACGGTGTTTTATGCCGACAGCAGCGCGGAAAATTCCGGAAAGCAGGACGGGGCATCGACCGAGCGACAGAAAAAGGGCAATGGTGCGAGTCCGGATATACCACCGCACCTGGTGGAAAAACTCTATGCAGAACTGCCGGTGCAGCGCGACAACCTGGTGGCAGCCCTCATGGAGGAAGACATCCCCCTGATGCGGGAACATGCTCATCAGTTGTATGGCCTGTGCGGCTATTTTGGTATCGACGCCCTGGCCGCGGCCACGCGGGAATTGCAGGCGGCCCTGCATGCCGCGGACATAGATGCCATTCGTGCGCGCATGCTGGCGGTGGAGACGGCTATTGCCGATATGCTGGAGAAACGCTGAATCGGCTCAGCCGCGTTTCATGATGCGCTGGCGATCACGTTGCCAGTCGCGGTCCTTTTCCGTTGCGCGCTTGTCGTGTTGTTGCTTGCCTTTGGCCAGGGCGATCTCCAGTTTTGCACGCCCGCGTTTCCAGTACATGGCGGTGGGGATCAGGGTGTAACCCTTGCGTTCGGTGGCGCCCAGCAACTGGTTGAGTTCCTGGCGGTTGAGCAGCAGCTTGCGCGTGCGCTGTGGATCGGGCTTGATATGGGTCGAGGCCGTGGCCAGTGGCGTGATCACGGCGCCCAGCAGCCAGGCTTCGCCATCCTTGAGCAGGATATAGGCATCACGGATCTGGACCTTGTTGGCACGCAGACTTTTCACTTCCCAGCCTTCGAGGACCAGTCCGGCTTCGAATTTTTCGCCCAGTTGATAGTCGTGGCGTGCTTTCCGATTGAGGATGATGGTGCTGGAATTAGCGGTTCTGGCGGATTTTTTCTTGCCCATGGGCGGGCATTATACCTGCCGGGATCACAAATCCGAACCCTGCCGCGTTTCCCGGCGGGGAATAGTTGAGCAAACGGGCCAGTTTCCTGATAATACAAGCTGTGGCAGGCATTAATAATAGAATAACGAGGGTCCCATGCGTATTGCTCCCCGGTTTCACATTCCCTTTCGGTTGATCCTGTGCATGGGCCTGGCCCTGTTGCCATTTCTGGCGGTGGCGCAGGAACCCAATGCGGCGACACGCACGCTCAATGATTACTTTGGCGCACTCAACGGTTTTCTGGCCGCCATCCTGTTCTATGACGTGATGCCCGGCAAGGGTGAGATGCCATTTGTCGTGGCCTGGCTGGTGCTCGGCGCACTCTTTCTGACCATCCGCATGGGCTTCATCAACCTGCGTATGTTTCGCCATGCCTACCATATCCTGCGCGGCAAGTACCAGGTCAAGACCGCCACCGGTGAAGTAACGCCATTCCAGGCCCTGACCACGGCACTGTCGGCGACGGTTGGCCTGGGCAATATTGCCGGTGTTGCCATTGCCGTGGGGATCGGTGGACCGGGTGCGGTGTTCTGGATGATCGTCGCCGGTTTCCTCGGCATGACCACCAAGTTTACCGAGGCCACACTGGCGCAGATGTATCGCGAGATACGCCCGGACGGGCACATCATGGGCGGCGCCATGGAATACCTGTCTCGCGGCCTGGCAGAGAAAGGCTGGTCACAGACGGGCAAGGTACTTGCCATCGTCTTCAGTGTCATGACCATCGGTGGTGCACTGGGTGCCGGCAATGCCTTCCAGGTGAGCCAGTCGCTGGGCGCGGTCAAGCAGCAGATCACCTTCTTCGATGCCAACCCCTGGCTCTACGGGCTGATCATGGCGACCCTGGTCGGCGTGGTGATCATCGGCGGTATCCGCCGTATCGCTCACACCGCCGAGGCCATCGTGCCCACCATGGTGGTCATCTATATTCTTGCCTGCCTGTGGATCATCCTCAGTCATGCCAGCGAAGTGCCAGAGGCCTTGACGCTCATCTTTACCAGGGCCTTCAGTCTCGAAGCGGGACTCGGTGGCCTCATCGGTGTGCTGGTACAGGGCTTCAAACGTGCGGCCTTCTCCAGCGAAGCCGGTATCGGCTCGGCGGCCATTGCCCACGCCACGGCGAAGGTTGCCTATCCTGTCCGTCAGGGCATCGTGGCCCTCATGGAACCGTTCATCGATACCATCGTCATATGTACCATGACTGCGCTGGTCATTGTTATCACCGGGGTCTACAGTGATCCGCAGTATGCCGGCCTGATTGCAAGCAATCACGGCGCCAGTCTCACGGCGGCAGCCTTTGGCACCGTCATCGACTGGTTTCCGATCATCCTTTCCATGTCGGTGGTGCTGTTTGCTTACAGTACGATGATCTCCTGGTCGTACTATGGTGAGCGTTGCTGGACCTTCATGTTTGGTGAAAGAGCGACGCTGGCATTTCGTATCATTTTCGTGATCTTCGTCGTCATCGGCTCCATGACCAGCGCCAGTAATATTCTCGAGTTCAGCGATCTGATGATCCTGGGTATGGCCTTCCCCAATTTCATTGCCCTCTATGTCTTGCATGGCAAGGTGCGCATGGCACTGAAGGAATACCTGGGCAAGCTGAGGCGCCGCGAGTTTGAGGTCCAGCCCTGAGCGCCTGGCCTGCCATGGATACAGTGAGCATCAATCATCGTGGCCAGTGGTCCACGCGCATGGCCTTTATTCTTGCCGCGGTGGGCTCTGCCATCGGGCTGGGCAACATCTGGAAGTTTCCCTATATCGTCGGCATGTACGGCGGCGGCGCCTTTATCCTCGTCTACCTCGTGTTCATCCTTATCATCGGCATGCCGGTAATGATGACAGAGATCATGCTGGGTCGCCGTGGCCGTCAGAATCCTGTCGGCACCATGCAGACACTGGCAATGCAGGCGGGGCAGAGTGCCGCCTGGCGTTACGTGGGCTGGTTTGGCATGGTGGCCGGTTTTCTCATCCTGTCTTACTACAGTGTCGTCGCCGGTGAGGTCATGGCTTACGTGTTTCGTGCCGGTAGCGGGGCATTCGACAACCAGACCGCCGATGGTATTCGTGCCATCCTCACGGACTTCGTCAGCGAGCCGGAGAAACTGCTTGCCTGGCATACTATCTTCATGGTGCTTACCACCGTGGTGGTGGCGCGCGGTGTGCGCCTGGGGCTGGAGCGTACGGTGCGCTGGTTGATGCCAGCGTTGTTCATTCTGCTGGTGATCCTGGTCGGCTATGCCATGAGCCTGAAAGGCTTCGGCCAGGCGGTCAACTTTCTTTTCGAACCGGATTTCGACAAGCTGTTCTACCTGCAGGATGCACACGGCAAGTTCGTTCTCGATGAAGCCGGTCAGCGGGTCTTCACCTGGACGCCGGTGATGGTCGCCATGGGACATTCATTCTTTACCCTCAGTCTCGGTATGGGCGCCATCATGGTTTATGGTTCCTACCTTGGCCGCGAGGCCTCCATTTCCCGCGTGACATTGGCCATCGTCGCCGCCGACACGCTGGTGGCGATCCTCGCCGGGCTGGCCATCTTCCCGCTGGTGTTTACCGCCGACCTGGCGCCGGCGCAGGGACCCGACCTGATCTTTCTCACCCTGCCGCTGGCCTTCGGCACCATGCCGGGCGGCAGCCTGTTCGGTATGCTGTTCTTCCTGCTCTTGCTGTTCGCCGCCTGGAGTTCGGCCATCTCCCTGATGGAACCGGCGGTGGCCTGGTTGAGTGAAAACCGTAGCAAACGTTTCGATCGTGCCGCCGCGGCGAGCTGGATTGGTGTCATCATCTGGTTACTGGGGATCATCTCCGTGTTTGCCACTTCGGGTACCACCCTGCGAGATGTCTTCGAAAGCGTGGCCGGCTGGTTCGGGATCGAAGACGCCCGCTTTACCGGCAAGTTCTTCTCGCTGAACCTGTTCAATATCATCGACTTTGCCACCGCAAACATCATGTTGCCACTGGGTGGCCTGGCGATGATCATTTTTGCCGCCTGGGTGATGCGGCGTGAATCCATCCAGGCCGAACTGGCGGCAGAACGGACATTCGTACTGACCCTGTGGCGGATACTGATCCGCTACGTGACACCGCTGGCGATCGTTTTCGTCTTTCTCTATCGCCTCGTGCCTCATCCCTCGTCAGCATAGCCCATGGCCAAAGTCAGTCGTACCGCGCTGGTTCCCTACAGCCCGTCACAAATGTATGCCCTGGTCAATGATATTCCGGCTTACCCGGATTTTCTGCCCTGGTGCAGTGCCGCGCGTGTCGTGGAGTCCGGTGAAGACTATATCGTGGCCAGTGTCGAGATCGCCTACAGCGGCATTCGTCAGGCGTTTACCACGCGCAACACCCTTCAGGAGGGCGAGAAGATCCACATGCGTCTGCTGGAAGGTCCATTCCGTTTTCTGGATGGCCATTGGCAGTTTCATTCGCTTGGCGGGGAGGGCTGCAAGGTGACACTGGATCTCGAGTTCGAATTTTCCAGCCGACTCATGAGCTTGACCTTCGGCAAGATGTTTAACAAGATCGCTACTACCCTTATCGATGCCTTCGTCAAGCGCGCCCAGGATGTCTATGGATAACCGCAAGCTTATCAGCGTGGAAGTCGCTTATGCCCGATCGGATCGGCAGCTCATTGTCGAGGAAAAGGTGCCGGAGGGGAGCACGGTGCGGGAGGCCATCGAACTGTCCGGCATACTGGAGAAGTTTCCCGAGATCGATCTCGCGGTCAACAAGGTGGGGATTTACGGCAAGCTGGTCAAGCTCGACAGCGTACCACGCGAACGTGACCGTATCGAAATTTACCGTCCGCTGATCGCCGATCCAAAGACCTCGCGCAAGAAGCGCGCCGCCAAAAAGGAGAAAAAGGCCGCGCCCCCGGCCTGAGTCACGTCTCGCCCATGCCGCCTTGCGCGGCCGGGTTATTCACTCAAATTGTGACCTGTCGATGCGCGCCAGCGTATCGCCCTCGAAGTACAGGGTCAGGCGATGGTACTCGCGCTTCTCATGTTCACGATCGATGTGCAGGTACACATAGTCCCAGCGGTTACGCTCGAAGGGGTTTTTCAGCATCGGTGTGCCGAGCACGAACAGCACCTGGCGGCGGGTCATGCCGGGATTCAGCTTCGCGACCTTTTCGGCCTCCAGCACATTTCCCTGTTGTAAGTCGGGTTGATAGATGCTGCAGGCGCTGCCAAGCAGGGCGATCAGGATAATGAGAAGTATTCGCATTTGCATGCTCGTTACGACTATAATTGGGCCACGAATGATAACCCAGCACCCGCGGGTGCGTATAGCGACACGCCAATGGAAAGCCAGGACCTCAAGAAAGCCGGCCTCAAGGCCACCCTGCCACGGATCAAGATCCTCGATATCCTTGAGAACAGCCGTCAGCGCCATCTCAGCGCTGAAGATGTCTTCAAGGCCCTGCTCGAGGGCGGCGAAGACGTGGGCCTGGCTACGGTCTATCGGGTACTGACCCAGTTCGAGGCGGCCGGCCTGGTGCGGCGCCATCACTTCGACGAGGGCCACTCGGTGTTCGAACTGGAACTGGGCGAACACCACGACCACATCCTGTGCGTCAAGTGCGGACGCGTGGACGAGTTCTTCGACGAGGTCATCGAGGAGCGCCAGCGCAGTATCGCGCAGAATGCCGGTTACACCATGACCGACCACTCCCTCTATATCTACGGGATCTGTCCGAGCTGCCAGAAAGGCTGAGCGGCTAGACGGCGTCGGCGCGCTCGATGAGTTCGCGCGCGTGGGATACCGTCTGCTCCGTGATTTCCAGGCCACCCAGCATGCGCGCTATTTCATCCACGCGTTGATCCGCCGACAGGGCGTGGATCTGGGTGACGGTGATCTGGTCAGCGGTCTGCTTGCTCACCTGCATGTGGTTATGGCCCAGCGCCGCCACCTGTGGCAGATGGGTGACGCAGATCACCTGGCGTTGCGCCGCCAGCCCACGCAGCTTACGTCCGACGATCTCCGCCACGCGCCCGCCGATCCCCACATCCACTTCATCGAAGATCAGTGTCGGGATGGGCATGCCTTCGACGGCATTGACCTGGATGGCCAGGCTGATACGTGACAGCTCACCGCCCGAGGCCACGCGGCCGAGCGTCGCGGCCGGTTGCCCGGCATTGGCACTGACAAGGAACTCGATACGGTCCAGTCCGTGGCGGCTGAACGGTGCGTCCTCGTCGAAGTTCACCTGGATATCGAAGTGACCACCCTCCATACCCAGCTCCTGCATGGCCGCGGTAATGGACGTGCTGAGTTCTGCCGCCGCACGCTGGCGACGTTCGTGCAGGCGCGTGGCCAGTTGGCGGTATTCCTTCTGTTGTTCGGCCAGTCGCTGTTCGAGTTCCTCGAGGCGGATGTCGCTGTTCTCCAGCTCCGCCAGTTCCGCCTGCATGCGCGCGAGCAGGGCGGGCAATTCTTCCACTGGCGTGTTGTGTTTGCGCGACAGCTGATGGAGCAGTGACAGGCGTTCTTCCAGCGCGGTAAGACGCGCGGGATCGGGTGCCAGTTGATCCTGGTAGTGACGCAGATCGCTGGCCAGTTCCTGTAACTGGATGTCGGCCTCTTCGAGCATGGGCAGCTTGTCACCGAGGCTGGCATCGGTGTCGGCGAGCTGCTGCAATTCGTGGCGCGCCTGGTTTAGCAGGCTCTGGATGGAGATCTCGTCGTCGTCGGCGATGAGCGTCAGCAGGCGTGTGCAGCCACTGGCCAGTTCACTGGCATTGGCAAGGCGTTTGTGATCGGTCTCGAGACCGGCCATCTCGTCTTCGCGCAACTCGAGCTGTTCCATTTCATCGACCTGGAAACGCAGCAGGTCGAGACGCGCGGCGCGCTCCTGGTGGGCATTGGCCAGCTGATCGAAGTCCGCCTGTGTGTGTTGCCAGGCATCGTGGATCCCACGCAACTGGTCGAGCAGTTCCACGTTGCCGGCATAGCTGTCAAGGATCTGGCGCTGACTGGCGCGCTTGAGCAGCGACTGGTGTTCATGCTGGCCGTGGAGGTCCACCAGTTGTTCGCCCAGTTCGCGCAGCGTCTGTACGGTGCTCGACTGACCATTGATATAGGCGCGCGACGGACCCTTGCGATTGACGGTGCGGCGGATGATGCATTCGTCGCCACTGTCCAGTTCGTGTTCCTTCAACCAGCCGAGCACACCGGCCTGGTGGCTGATATCGAAGCTCACCGCTACTTCGGCACGCTCGGCACCGTGGCGAATGAGACCGCTGTCGGCGCGATCACCCAGCGCGAGGCCGAGGGCATCGAGCAGGATGGATTTGCCCGCGCCGGTCTCGCCGGTGAGCACGGTGAGGCCGTCGTGGAACTCCAGCTCCAGTGCCTCGACGATGGCGAAGTTTCTCACGAGGATGTGTGTCAGCATGGCAGCGGCATCCCGGGCATGAGCCCGTCTATCCTCCCCAGTTCAGCTTGGCGCGCAGGATCTCGTAGAAATTGTATTGCATCGGGTGAATGAGGCGAACCGCCTTGTCGTGGCGCGAGATGCGCACGCGGTCGCCGGTGACGATGCCAAGGTTGATCTGCCCGTCGCAGGTGACCTGCGCATGGGAATGGGCCGTTTCGGTGACGACGATCTCGATATGCGTGTCGCCGTCGGTGACATAAGGTCGATAGCTCATGGAATGCGGACAGATGGGCACCATGACCATGGCATTGAGCGTCGGGTGCAGAATGGGTCCGCCGCCGGAGAGGGCGTAGGCGGTGGAACCGGTGGGCGTCGAAACGATGAGGCCGTCGGAGCGCATCACCGACAGCAACTGGCCGTCGATGTAGGTCTCGGTCTCGATCATGCGCGCCACTTCCCACTTGTGGACGACCACGTCGTTGAAGGCGTCGCTTTCGCTGACCTTGTCACCCTCGTGAAAGACCTCGGCGTGCAACAGCAGGCGATGTTCTTCGCGGTAGTGCCCGGCGAGGATCTCGTCGAGCGTGTCAAGCATGCCATCGGGCGAGATATCCACCAGGAAACCCAGCCGGCCGAGATTGATACCCAGCAGGGGCACGTCGTGGATCACCAGCCCGCGTGCGGCATTGAGCAGGGTCCCATCGCCGCCGACGACGATGGCCAGGTCACAGTGGCTGCCCAGGTGCTGGCGGTCGCCGGTCTCGAAACCCGCCTCGCCGAGGGTCTCGGCGGTGGACGCATCGAGGATGACGCGCTTCTCGCGCTCCTGCAGATGGCGCGCCAGGGCCAGTACCGTGTCGTTGACGGCGGGGTTGGCAAACTTGCCAATCAGCCCAATCGTATTGAAAGTCCTGTTCATATGCGGCTCAACCCTAGCACAGGTGCCGCCGTGGCTTCTAGAAAACGGCCCTCAAGCCACTACACAAGCACGGCCGAAGTGACTAAAATTGGCACTCGGACAGGGTGAGTGCCAGTCTGCCTGCGCGAGGGGCAATGGCCGGATTAATCGGGTGCGGAGGCGTTGTGACTGAAAAGATACTCTCCGAACGGGCGGAAAGCCTGCTCAAGGCGCTGGTGGAGCGGTATATCCGCGACGGTCAGCCCGTGGGCTCGCGAACCCTCGCGCGCGACACTCCGCTGTCGCTCAGCCCTGCCACCATCCGCAACGTCATGGCCGATCTCGAAGAAATGGGCCTCGTCGTCTCGCCGCATACTTCCGCCGGGCGCGTCCCCACCGCGCGCGGTTATCGCCTGTTCGTCGATACCCTGCTGACCGTCAAGCCCCTGCGCCGCAACACCGTCGAGCGCCTGCAGAAGGAACTCGAGGGGGCGCAGGTGGAGCCAGGCAGCCTGTTGCAGTCGGCCTCCAGCCTGCTGTCCAGTTTTACCCACATGGCGGGCATCGTCATGCTGCCGCGCCGTGAGATCTGCACCCTGCGCCAGATCGAGTTTATGCCGCTGGGCGGCAATCGCATCCTGGTCATCCTGATCCTCAACGACCACGAGGTGCAGAATCGCGTCATCATGACCGATCGCCAGTATTCGAAGGCCGAGCTGGAACGCATGGCCAATTATCTCAACCAGGAATTCAGCGGCGCCGACCTGCGCGAGGTGCGGGCGCAGGTGCTGGCCGGCATCGAACGTGCCCGCGCCGACATGCAGAGCATCATGGCCACGGCACTGGACGTGGCCGACCGGGTTTTTCACGAAGCGGAAGACGACGATTTCGTCGTC
Source organism: Gammaproteobacteria bacterium (assembly GCA_011051615.1). Classification (GTDB taxonomy): domain Bacteria; phylum Pseudomonadota; class Gammaproteobacteria; order CAMYNG01; family CAMYNG01; genus HyVt-448. The sequence continues at coordinate 18,121 of DRKU01000107.1, read as the reverse complement.
GCAGGCCAGAATAACCTGATGGGTTATCAGGAAATGGCCGATATCGACAAATTACGCCAGCTGTTCGAGGCCTTCAACACCAAGCGCGATATCCTGCACCTGCTGGACCGCTCCATCGATGCCGACGGCATCCAGATCTTCATCGGCGAGGAATCGGGTCGTGCGGGCCTGGATACCTGTTCGGTGGTGACCGCACCATACCGGGTGGATGATCGCATCGTCGGCGTGCTGGGGGTCATCGGCCCCACGCGCATGGCCTACGACCGTGTCATCCCGGTGGTGGACGTGACGGCAAAACTTCTGGGTTCCGCCTTGTCATCGGAATAAGCGTACCCATATTGATTAACCGGGAATTTATTGCCTGAAATGCCTCCCCGGGGGGAGGGAGAGGGGTCCGCGGTGCTGACACCGGGGCCCGTAGCTAACGGAGTTGACGTGAATGAATGACGAAATCGAAGCCAGCACGGAAGAAGACGTGACCGCCAGCGACGCGCCCGACAAGGGTGGCGAAGAGCCCGCCGGCGATCCGGCCAGCCAACTGGCGGCCGCCGAGGCCAAAGCCGCGGAGAACTGGGAGCAGGTGTTGCGCGCCCGCGCGGAGCTGGAAAACCTGCGCCGCCGTAGCGAACGCGAACTGGAGAATGCCCACAAGTACGCACTGGAGAAATTCGCCCGCGAGCTGCTGCCAGTGCGTGACAGCCTGGAACTGGGCCTGCAGGCGGCCATCGAGAGCGGCCAGACTGATGCCGACAAGCTGCGCGAGGGCGTCGAGCTGACCCTGAAGATGCTCAGTGACGTCATGGAACGCTTTGGTATCAGTGAGATCAACCCCCAGGACGAGCCCTTCGACCCCGAACAGCACCAGGCCATGAGCATGCTGGAAAGCCCCGACAAGGCCCCCAACACCGTGCTGTCCGTGATGCAGAAGGGCTATACCCTCAATGACCGCCTGATCCGGCCCGCCATGGTGGTGGTCAGCAAGGCCACCGAGGGCGCCGATGAGACAAAAGTGGATGAAAAGGCTTGAGTTCAGGGTATCAACCCCAATCTAGGCAGTTAGTAGCAGAATTTGAACGTTTAATTTACTCGGAGAACAACCAATCATGGGAAAAATCATTGGCATAGACCTGGGAACGACCAACTCCTGCGTCGCAGTGATGGAAGGTGGCAAACCCAAGGTCATCGAAAACAGTGAAGGTGATCGGACGACCCCGTCGATCGTGGCATTCACTGCGGACGGTGAGGTTCTCACTGGCCAGTCCGCCAAGCGTCAGGCGGTAACCAACCCGCACAATACGCTGTTCGCCATCAAGCGCCTCATCGGCCGCAAGTTCGAGGACGCCGAGGTGCAGAAGGACATCGACATGGTGCCCTACAAGATCATCAAGGCTGACAACGGTGACGCCTGGGTCGAGGTCAATGGCAAGAAGATGGCACCGCCGGAGATCTCCGCGCGCGTCCTGATGAAGATGAAGAAGACCGCCGAGGACTATCTCGGCGAAGAAGTCACCGAAGCGGTCATCACCGTACCGGCCTACTTCAACGATTCGCAGCGCCAGGCCACCAAGGATGCCGGCAAGATTGCCGGACTCGAGGTCAAGCGCATCATCAACGAGCCGACCGCCGCGGCGCTGGCCTACGGGCTGGACAAGAAGGAAGGGGATCGCAAGATCGCCGTCTACGATCTCGGTGGTGGTACCTTCGATATCTCCATTATTGAGATCGCCGATATCGACGGTGAACATCAGATCGAAGTGTTATCCACCAATGGCGACACCTTCCTCGGTGGTGAAGACTTCGACATGCGTGTCATCGATTACCTGACCGAGGAATTCAAGAAGGACCAGGGCATCGATCTCAAGGGTGATCCGCTGGCCATGCAGCGCCTCAAGGAAGCGGCGGAAAAGGCCAAGATCGAGCTGTCCTCCAGCCAGCAGACCGACGTCAACCTGCCGTACATCACGGCCGATGCCGCGGGTCCGAAGCATCTCAACATCAAGCTGACCCGCGCCAAGCTGGAATCACTGGTGGAAGATCTTATTGCGCGTTCCATCGAACCCTGCAAGGTGGCGCTCAAGGACGCCGGCCTGTCGGCTTCCGAGATCGACGACGTCATCCTCGTTGGTGGCCAGACCCGCATGCCCAAGGTGCAGGAAGCGGTGGCCGAATTTTTCGGCAAGGAACCGCGCAAGGACGTCAACCCCGATGAAGCCGTGGCCGTGGGTGCAGCTATTCAGGCCGGTGTCCTCGGTGGCGAGGTCAAGGACGTGCTGCTGCTCGACGTGACCCCGCTGTCGCTGGGTATCGAGACCATGGGCGGCGTCATGACCAAACTCATCGAGAAGAACACCACTATCCCCACCAAGGCGACGCAGGTGTTCTCCACCGCCGACGACAACCAGACCGCGGTGACCGTGCATGTCCTGCAGGGTGAGCGCGAGCGTGCCGATGCCAACAAGTCGCTGGGACGTTTCGACCTGTCCGATATTCCGCCGGCGCCGCGTGGCGTACCGCAGATCGAGGTAACCTTCGATATCGACGCCAACGGTATTCTCAACGTTTCGGCGAAGGACAAGGCCACCGGCAAGGAACAGTCCATCGTCATCAAGGCCTCCAGCGGCCTGTCCGACGACGAAGTGGAACGCATGGTCAAGGATGCCGAGGCGCACGCCGCCGAGGACAAGGCCTTCCACGAACTGGTCGATGCGCGCAACCAGGGTGATGCCCTCATCCATGCCACGCGCAAGTCCATGGAGGAACTGGGCGAAGACAAGATCGAAGCGACCGAGAAGGAAGCCATCGAGGCGGCCATCAAGAAGCTCGAAGAAGTGCTCAAGGGCGAGGACAAGGACGCCATCGAAGCGGCCACCAAGGCGCTCAGCGAGGCCTCGGCGAAGCTCGCCGAGCGCCTCTATGCCGAAAAGGCCCAGCAGCAGGGCGGTGCGGCGGCAGGCGGTGACGCCGGTGGCAGTGCCGAAGCGGGCGCCAGCGCCGAGGCCGGTGATGAAGTCGTCGATGCCGAATTCGAGGAAGTCAACGACGACAAGAAGTAACGGGTTACAAAAGGATGGGGTAACCGGGCGTCCCGGCAGGCCAGCATGGCTTGCCGGGATTGCGCCGTTTGGGCGGTACGGTTTTTTGCCGGCGCCGTCCACCTTATCCGGGAATCAATAACAAGGGCAGGCTGCCTGGTGGCATACCTGTTCCCCGCAAGGCGGCTGTATTTATGTCAAAGCGTGACTATTACGAAGTGCTGGGTGTCAGCAAAAATGCCAGCGAGGCCGAGATCAAGAAGGCCTTCAAGCGCATGGCGATGAAATACCATCCGGATCGCAATCCCGACGACAGCGATGCCGAGGAACGTTTCAAGGAGGCCAAGGAGGCCTACGAGGTTCTGGCCGATGCACAGAAACGTGCCGCCTATGACCAGTTTGGTCATGCCGGCGTGGATCCTTCCGCTGGGGGTGGGGGCTTTGGCGGTGGTGCCAGTTTCTCCGATATCTTCGGTGATGTCTTTGGTGACATCTTCGGCGGCGGTGGTGGTGCCCGAGGCGGACAACGTGTCTACCGTGGCGCCGATCTGCGCTACAACCTGGAGTTGAGCCTCGAAGAGGCCGTCAAGGGCACGACGCAGAAGATCCGCGTACCCACCATGGTGGTGTGTGACGCCTGTGGCGGCAGTGGTGCGCGCAAGGGTACCAGTCCCACCACCTGTTCTACCTGTGGCGGCTACGGCCAGGTGCGCATGCAACAGGGATTCTTCTCCCTGCAGCAGACCTGTCCCACCTGTCATGGCAGCGGCAAGACCATTTCCGATCCCTGTAGCAAGTGCCGCGGCCACGGTCGCGTCGAGGAGCACAAGACCCTCTCGGTGCGCATCCCCGCCGGGGTCGATACCGGTGATCGCATTCGCCTGCAGGGCGAGGGGGAGGCCGGTGAAAACGGCGGTCCGGCGGGCGATCTCTATGTGCATGTCCACGTCCAGCCGCATCCCATCTTCGAACGCGAGGGCAACGACCTCTATTGCGAGGTCCCCATCAACATGGTCACCGCCGCACTGGGCGGTGAACTGGAAGTGCCGACCCTCGATGGCCGCGTGAAACTCAAGATCCCCGCCGAGACCCAGTCGGGCAAGCTATTTCGCCTGCGTGGCAAGGGCGTGACCTCGGTGCGCGGTGGTGCCACCGGCGACCTGCTGTGCCGCGTCATGGTCGAGACGCCGGTCAACCTGACCAAACAGCAGAAGGAACTCATGCAACAGCTGGGTGACTCGCTCAAGACCAGCAAGGTCAGCCACAGCCCGCGCGAGTCTTCCTGGCTCGACGGCGTGAAGAAGTTCTTCGAGGACATGAAGTTCTAGGCCATCGCGGATACCATTGCCAGTGGCGACAGGCCATAGTGCCTCGGTGTAACATCGCGCTTCAGACAGTTTTCCAGCACGGGACGATCCACCATGACCAGAATTGCCATTGCCGGGGCCGGCGGCCGCATGGGCCGCGCACTCATCCAGGCCACGCACGATGCCGACGGCGCAACCCTCGCCGCAGCCTTCGAACATGCGGGCAGCAGCCTGCTCGGCAGTGATGTCGGGGAACTGGCGGGGCTGGGGGAGCTGGGTGTGACGGTCGAGTCGGATCCTGCCGCCCATATGGAAAGTTTCGATGTGCTCATCGACTTCACCCGACCCGAGGGGACACTGGCGCATCTCGACCTGTGCCGCGCGCAGGGCAAACGCCTGGTCATCGGCACCACCGGTTTCGACGAGGCGGGGCGGGCGGCCATCGCTGCGGCGGCGGCCGACATCCCTCTCATCTTTGCGCCCAACATGAGCGTCGGCGTCAACCTGTGTTTCAAGCTGCTCGACCTGGCCGCGCGCGTACTGGGCGATGATGTGGACATCGAGGTCATCGAGGCCCACCACCGTCACAAGGTGGATGCCCCCTCGGGCACGGCCCTGCGCATGGGCGAAGTGGTGGCCGAGGCGCTGGGCCGTGACCTGGCCGAGTGTGCGGTCTACGGCCGCGAGGGCAATACCGGCGAGCGCGATCGCCGCACCATCGGTTTCGAGACCATTCGCGCCGGCGATATCGTCGGCGAGCACACCGTCATGTTCGCCGACATCGGCGAGCGCGTGGAGATCACCCACAAGGCCAGCAGCCGCATGACCTTTGCCAACGGCGCCGTGCGCGCCGCCCTGTGGCTCGCCGATCGCCCGGCCGGGCAGTATGACATGCAGGACGTGCTCGGCCTGCGCTGAATGCTGTAGGTGCCGGTGCGGTGGGTCCCTCCGCGCTCCGGCCCTGCGTGAGTCGCGCTTCGGGACTCACCCCACCGGCACCAGGCCCAACAGCCCCGCTCCATGGCTTTCTGCACACACGTCGCGGGCGCCACGCCAAGCCATCCGGATCTGGTGACGCGCGGCGAAATTGGGTAGAATGGCCGCCAGCCTGAAGACGGGGCTGGAACCAGTTCCATACGCCCTTTCGGGCACGAATCTGACGGGAGCTCCCCTGGGGGATGCCTCCCGTTTTTTGCACGTCCCGTTTATGCCCGGATGAGGAGGTCTCTTGAGAAAACCGGCCCTGCTTGCACTCGAAGACGGTAGCCTGTTCCGTGGCGAAGCCATTGGTATCGACGGCCAGACAGTGGGGGAGGTGGTGTTCAACACTGCCATGACCGGTTATCAGGAGATCCTCACGGATCCCTCCTACGCCCGCCAGATCGTTACCCTGACCTGTCCACATATCGGTAACGTGGGCACCAATCATGAAGACGCGGAATCCGATGTCGTGCATGCCGCCGGGCTCGTCATTCGCGACCTGCCGGCGCTCATGTCCAGCTGGCGTGCCGAGGAGGGTCTCGCCGAGTACCTGGCACGCCAGGGCGTGGTGGCCATCAGTGGCATCGACACCCGCCGCCTGACGCGCATCCTGCGCGAGAAGGGTTCCCAGAACGGTTGCATCGTCGCCGGTGAGTCCATCGATGAAGACGCCGCGGTGGCCGCGGCGCGGGACTTCCCCGGCCTCAAGGGCATGGACCTGGCACGCGAGGTGACCACCGAGGCGCGCTACGACTGGCCCTGGGGGGAATGGTCACTGGCCGGCGGCCTGCCCGAGGACCATGACCGCCACGGCACCGGCACGCGTCGCGTGGTGGCCTATGACTTCGGCGTCAAGCGCAACATCCTGCGCATGCTGGCGGAGCGCGACTGCCAGGTGACCGTGGTGCCCGCCACCACCCCGGCCGCCGAGGTGCTGGCCATGAATCCCGATGGCGTGTTTCTCTCCAATGGCCCGGGCGATCCCGAACCCTGCGCCTATGCCATCGAGGCCATCCGCGCCATCACCGCTGCGGGCGTGCCCGTGTTTGGTATCTGTCTCGGTCACCAGTTGCTGTCACTGGCCAGCGGTGCGCGCACGGTGAAGATGAAGTTCGGCCATCATGGTGCCAACCACCCGGTGCAGGACCTCGACTCCGGCCGGGTCCTGATCACCAGCCAGAATCACGGTTTCGCCGTGGACGAGGACAGCCTGCCCGACACCCTGCGCGCCACCCACAAGTCCCTGTTCGACGGTTCCCTGCAGGGTGTGGCGCGCACCGACGTGCCGGCCTTCAGTTTCCAGGGTCACCCGGAGGCCAGCCCCGGGCCGCACGATGTGGCGCCCCTGTTCGATGACTTCATCGAACTCATCGACCAGCATCGGCAACACCAGCACTGAACCAGGACGCAGTTAGACTCCATGCCCAAACGTACAGACATCGAAAGCATCCTCATCATCGGCGCCGGGCCCATCGTCATCGGCCAGGCCTGCGAGTTCGACTACTCTGGTGCACAGGCCTGCAAGGCGCTGCGCGAGGAGGGCTATCGCGTCATCCTGGTCAATTCCAACCCGGCCACCATCATGACCGATCCGGGCATGGCCGACGCCACCTACATCGAGCCGATCCGCTGGCAGAACGTGGCTCGCATCATCGAAAAGGAACGCCCCGATGCGCTGTTGCCCACCATGGGCGGGCAGACGGCGCTCAACTGCGCGCTGGACCTGGCCAGCCAGGGTGTGCTGGAGGAACACGGCGTGCAGATGATCGGCGCTTCGCGCGATGCCATCGACAAGGCCGAGGACCGCGACCGCTTCCGCAAAGCCATGGAGAGCATCGGTCTCGACATGCCGCGCTCGGCCATCGCCCACAGCATGGAAGAGGCCTGGCAGGTGCAGGCGCAGATTGGTTTTCCCACCATCATCCGCCCGTCCTTCACCATGGGCGGGAGCGGCGGCGGTATTGCCTATAACAAGGAAGAGTTTGCGCAGATCTGCGAACACGGCCTGGATCTTTCACCCACCCGCGAACTGCTCATCGAGGAGTCCATCGCCGGCTGGAAGGAATACGAGATGGAGGTGGTACGCGATCACAAGGACAACTGCATCATCATCTGCTCCATCGAGAACCTCGATCCCATGGGTGTGCACACCGGCGATTCCATCACCATCGCGCCGGCACAGACCCTGACCGACAAGGAATATCAGATCATGCGTGACGCCTCGCTGGCGGTGCTGCGCGAAATCGGCGTCGATACCGGCGGCTCCAACGTGCAGTTCGCCATCGACCCGCAAAGCGGACGCATGATCATCATCGAGATGAACCCGCGCGTATCGCGCTCCTCGGCGCTGGCCTCCAAGGCCACCGGCTTTCCCATCGCCAAGGTGGCGGCCAAGCTGGCGGTGGGTTATACCCTCGACGAATTGCGTAACGAGATCACCGGCGGCGTGACGCCGGCCTCTTTCGAGCCGAGCATCGACTACGTGGTCACCAAGGTGCCGCGCTTCACCTTCGAGAAGTTCGCCGAGGCCGACCCGGGCCTGACCACGCAGATGAAGTCGGTGGGCGAGGTCATGGCCATCGGCCGCACCTTCCAGGAATCGCTGCAAAAGGCCCTGCGGGGTCTCGAGACCGGTATGGACGGGCTCAATCCGCTCATCGACCCGGCGCAGTATACGGATCGCGGTAACATCCAGAATCGCATCATGCAGCCCACCGCCGAGCGCCTGTGGTACGTGGCCGACGCCTTCCGCGCCGGCTGGTCGCTGGAGGAGATCTTCGAGGCCTCGAAGATCGATCCCTGGTTCCTGTCGCAGATCGCCGAGCTGGTGGCCATCGAACAGTCGCTCGACGGCAGCTCGCTCGAAGATATCGATGCCGCGGCGCTGTTTCGTCTCAAGCAGAAAGGCTTCTCCGACCGCCGCCTGGCGACCCTGCTGGGCAGCACCGAGGCCGAGGTGCGTGCACAGCGCTGGGCGCTGGACGTGCATCCGGTCTACAAGCGTGTCGATACCTGCGCCGCCGAGTTTGCCTCCACCACTGCTTACATGTATTCCACCTATGAAGAGGAATGCGAAGCCGCGCCGAGCGAGCGCGACAAGATCGTCGTGCTGGGTGGCGGTCCCAACCGCATCGGTCAGGGCATCGAGTTCGATTACTGCTGCGTGCATGCGGCGCAGGCCTGCCGCGAGGACGGTTTCGAGACCATCATGGTCAACTGCAACCCCGAGACCGTGTCCACCGACTACGACACCTCGGATCGCCTCTACTTCGAGCCGCTGACGCTGGAAGACGTGCTCGAGGTGATACACAAGGAGAACCCGAAGGGTGTCATCGTGCAGTACGGTGGCCAGACGCCGCTCAAGCTGGCGCGTGATCTCGATGCCGCCGGTGCGCCCATCATCGGCACCACGCCCGACAGCATCGATCTCGCCGAAGACCGCGAGCGTTTCCAGCAGATGCTGGAGAAACTGGGCCTCAAGCAGCCGCCCAATCGCACCGCGCGCGAGGAAGAGCAGGCGGTCAAACTCGCTGCCGAGATCGGTTATCCACTGGTGGTGCGGCCTTCCTATGTTCTCGGTGGCCGCGCCATGGAGATCGTCTACAACGAGGACGAGCTGCGTCGTTACATGGGCTCGGCAGTGAAGGTCTCCAATGAATCGCCGGTGTTGCTGGATCGCTTCCTCGACGATGCCATCGAGGTGGACGTGGATGCCGTGTGCGACGGCAAGGACGTGGTCATCGGCGGCATCATGGAACACATCGAACAGGCAGGTGTGCACTCGGGCGATTCGGCCTGTTCCCTGCCGCCCTTCAGCCTCGATACCGCCGTGCAGGACGAGATGCGCAAGCAGATGGTGGCCATGGCGCGCGCACTGAGTGTGGTCGGGCTGATGAACACCCAGTTCGCGGTCAAGGATGGCGAGGTCTTCGTGCTGGAGGTCAACCCGCGCGCCTCGCGTACCGTGCCCTTCGTCTCCAAGGCCACTGGCATTCCCTGGGCCAAGGTGGCGGCGCGTTGCATGACCGGTAAGTCGCTGGCCGAGCAGGGTGTCACGCGCGAGGTGGTGCCGGAATACTTCTCGGTGAAGGAAGCAGTGTTCCCCTTCATCAAGTTTCTTGGTGTCGATCCCCAACTGGGCCCGGAAATGAAATCCACCGGCGAGGTCATGGGTGTGGGCAGGAATTTTGGTATCGCCTTTGCCAAGTCCCAGCTCGGTGCGGGGGTTGCCCTGCCGCACAATGGCAAGGCCTTCATCAGCGTACGCAAGGTGGATCGCGCCGGTATCATCGACGTGGCGCGCAAGCTCAGTGAACTGGGCTTTTCGCTGGTCGCCACGCGCGGCACCGGCATGGCGCTGCGGGAAGCGGGGCTGGAATGCGACTATATTAACAAGGTACAGGAAGGCCGCCCGCACATCGTGGACCTGATCAAGAACGATGAAATCAGCTTGATCGTCAATACCACCGAGGGCCGGCAGGCGATCGCCGACTCCGCATCCATTCGGCGCAGCGCGCTGCGCCACAAGGTAACCTATACCACCACGCTGGCGGGTGGGCTGGCTTTGTGTGCCGCCCTCAGCGAGACGGATATCGGTGATGTCTATCGGTTGCAGGATCTGCACCAGGGATTGAAAGTATGAGCAAGGTACCGTTGACCCAGCGTGGCGCCGACAAGCTGCGCGAGGAACTCAGGGAACTCAAGTCCGTGGCCCGGCCAAAGGTCATCAAGGCCATTGCCGAGGCGCGCGAGCACGGCGATCTCAAGGAGAATGCCGAGTACCATGCCGCGCGTGAACAGCAGAGCTTTATCGAGGGCCGTATTCAGGACATCGAGGCCAAGCTGAGCAACGCCGAGATCATCGATGTCACCAGGCTCGATGCTGGTGGCAAGATCATTTTTGGCGCGACGGTGGAGTTGGCCGACGAGGAGACCGGCGACGAGGTTACCTACCAGATCGTCGGTGAGGACGAGGCCGACATCAAGGCCGGCCTGCTGTCGGTCAACTCGCCCATTGCGCGCGCCCTCATCGGCAAGCGCGAGGGTGACATCGCCACGGTCAAGACACCGGGCGGGGTGAAGGAGTTCGAGATCCTCGCGGTGAAGTACATCTGAGCGCGCAGCGATGAAATCCCTCCTCATCGGCGAGCAGATCGCCCTGACCCTGTGGGTCGGTGGCATGTGGATCGTCGGCTACGTGGTGGCACCGGTGCTGTTCAGGACCCTCGACGACCGCATGCTGGCCGGCAATCTCGCCGGGCAGATGTTCACCATCATGAGTTATATCGGCCTGGTGTGTGCGGTGCTGCTCCTCAGCGGCCAGTGGTCGGCACTGGGTGTCGAGGTGCTGCGTGCGTGGCGTTTCTGGCTGCTGGTCGCCATGCTGGCGGTGGTGCTGGTGGGCCAGTTCGTGCTCCAGCCCATGATGGCCGAACTCAAGGCCGCGGGGCTGGACGGTGAGCACGCTACCAGTTTCGGGCGCCTGCACGGGGTCGCATCGATCCTGTTTCTGTTCAACAGCCTTGCCGGCCTGACACTGGTGGTGGCCGGCCTGCGGGCGGCCGAGCTGCCCTGAGCGACTGGGTGCCGCCGGTGTTTCAGCGGCGGGGCAGGGTGATGCGTGGTTTCTCGGCGCGGCGATAGAACACCCCGATATGGCCGATGGTCTGGACCAGCTCCGCCCGGCACTGGTCCCGCACCGTCTCCTGCATGGCCTGGCGTTCATCCCGGTCGCCACAGTTGAAACGCACCTTGATGAGTTCATGGTGGGCCAGGGCCTGACCGATCTCCGCCAGTACGGCCTCGTGCAGCCCGTTGGCGCCGATGATCACCACCGGCCTGAGGGCATGGGCGCGAGCGCGCAGGAATTTGCGTTGCGAACTGGACAGGGGCATGGGCAAATGATGCAGGTATCGGGTCTATCGGCAGTGGTCGGCGCGCGCAGTGTACCCGGACCGGCGGGCCGCGTCACCTGTCCGAGCGGATGATTGCCCGATGAGGCGTTCCGAGCAGCCTTCCGGCCTGAACTCGATTTTGCCTGAGTGAAAATCCTGGTAACCGGGCTACTGTCGGCATCCCTTCGTCAGGACACGCAAAAACCGGCATCCCTGCGGCCAACGGTGCTGCCGAAGGGATGCCGACAGTAGCTTACCGGTTCATAGTGAGCTGCCTGGATGAAAGGCTGCTCGGAACACGTCATCGGGCCGGGTAAACTCTTCTCATCGGTAACCGATAACCTCTGGCAAGAGACAGAACCATGGGACGATCAAAGAGTAGCCACCGCTGGTTGCGCGAACATTTCGACGATGCCTGGGTCAAGCGCGCCCAGAAGGAGGGCTATCGCTCGCGGGCGGTGTACAAGCTCCAGGAAATCGACGAGCGCGACCGCCTCATCCGCCCGGGCATGACCATCGTCGACCTGGGCGCCGCTCCCGGGGGCTGGTCCCAGTATGCGGCAAAGCGGCTCAATGGCCGCGGGCGGGTCATTGCGCTGGATATCCTGCCCATGGACAGCATCGCCGGCGTGGAGGTGCTGGAGGGGGATTTCACCGAGCAGGCGGCCCTGGACGACCTGCTGGCCCTGCTGGGAGATTCGCGCGTGGACCTTGTGTTGTCGGATATGGCCCCCAATCTAAGTGGTAACCGTGTTGTGGATCAGCCACGCGCCATGTATCTGGCCGAACTGGCGCTGGATCTGGCGGAACGGGTGTTGCGCCCGGGCGGGGATTTTCTCACCAAGGTCTTTCAGGGCGAGGGCATCGACGATTTCCGGGCCCGCTGTAAGGGGGCTTTTGGCAAGCTGATCACCCGTAAACCGCAGGCCTCGCGGCCGCGATCGACGGAACAGTACCTGCTGGCACGGGACTATCGAGGCGGGGTATAGTAGGCTTGTAGAAGGGTTCTAAGCGAACACTGGTCGAATATTGGTCGAATAATATGGACATCCCGGCCGGGCAGTCCGGCCGGACTGACAGGCGGGTTCAAGAGGTTGAGCGACTTGGCAAAAAATGTACTTTTGTGGGTGATCATCGCGATCATCCTGATGATGGTTTTCCAGAACCTGAGTCGGCATGCGGTGGACAGTAGCGAGATCAGCTACTCCCAGTTCCTTCAGCTTGTCGACCAGCGGCAGGTATCGGATGTGGTCCTGCAGGAGAAGATCATCACCGGCACGCTCAAGGACGGATCCCGCTATTCGACCTACAGTCCCGAGACTGACAATACCGTGCTCATCGGCGAGCTGCGCAAGGCCGGCGTGGAAATCAAGGCTCGGCCGGTGGAGCAGTCCTTCCTGTGGCCGCTCATCTCCAGCCTGTTCCCCTTCCTGTTGATCATCGGTGTGTGGATCTTCTTCATGCGGCAGATGCAGGGCGGCGGTGGCGGGCGTGGCGCGCTGTCCTTCGGCAAGAGCCGTGCGCGCCTGCTCAGCGAAGACCAGGTGCGTGTGACTTTCAGCGACGTGGCCGGCGTCGAGGAGGCCAAGGAAGAAGTCGCCGAACTGGTGGAATTCCTGCGCGACCCGGGCAAGTTCCAGAAACTGGGCGGCAAGATCCCGCGCGGTGTGCTGCTCGTCGGCCCGCCCGGTACCGGCAAGACCCTGCTTGCCAAGGCCATTGCCGGCGAGGCCAAGGTGCCGTTCTTCACCATTTCCGGTTCCGACTTCGTCGAGATGTTCGTCGGTGTCGGCGCCTCGCGCGTGCGCGATATGTTCGAACAGGCCAAGAAGCATGCCCCCTGCATCATCTTCATCGATGAAATCGATGCCGTCGGTCGCCATCGCGGTGCCGGTCTCGGTGGCGGGCACGACGAACGTGAACAGACCCTCAACCAGTTGCTGGTGGAGATGGACGGCTTCGAAGGCAACGAGGGCGTCATCGTCATCGCCGCCACCAACCGCCCCGACGTTCTCGACCCGGCCCTGCTGCGCCCGGGCCGTTTCGACCGCCAGGTAGTGGTGCCGCTGCCCGACCTGCGTGGCCGCGAACAGATCCTCAAGGTACACATGCGCAAGGTGCCGCTGGGCAGCGACGTGGAACCCATCTATATCGCCCGTGGCACGCCCGGTTTCTCGGGCGCCGATCTGGCCAATCTGGTCAACGAGGCGGCCCTGTTTGCTGCGCGCGCCAACAAGCGCACGGTGGACATGGAGGACTTCGAGAAGGCCAAGGACAAGATCATGATGGGCGCCGAACGCAAGTCCATGGTCATGAGCGAGGAGGAAAAACGCCTCACCGCCTATCACGAGGCGGGCCATGCCATTGTCGGCCTGAGTGTGCCCTCGCACGACATGGTCTACAAGGTCACCATCATCCCGCGTGGTCGTGCGCTGGGCGTGACCATGTTCCTGCCCGAGGAAGATCGCTACAGTTTCAGCAAGGAACGGCTGGAGAGTTCCATTTGCAGCCTGTTCGGCGGGCGTATTGCCGAGGAGCTGATCTTTGGCAAGGACAAGGTCACCACCGGGGCCTCCAACGATATCCAGCGTACTACCGAGCTGGCGCGCAACATGGTTACCAAGTGGGGGCTGTCCGAGCGCCTTGGTCCGCTGACCTACAGCGAGGAGGAGGGCGAGGTCTTTCTCGGTCATTCGGTGACCCAGCACAAGAATGTCTCCGATGAGACGGCGCACATCATTGATGAGGAAGTACGCGCCATCGTCGATCGCAATTACAAACGTGCCCGGCAGATCCTCGAGGACAACATCGACAAGCTGCATGCCATGGCTGGCGCGTTGATGAAGTACGAAACCATCGACAAGGATCAGATTGCCGACATCATGGCCGGCAAGGAACCGCAGCCGCCTGCCGCCTGGAACGATATCCCCCCAGGCAGCGGTGGCGGCAGTGATTCCGGTGACAGGGCCGAAGACAAGGACAAGGACAAGGACAAGGACAAGGACAAGGTGAGCGATGAAGGCAAGGGACCACTGGGCGATCCGGCCGGCGAGCACTGAACATCTGACAGATCATGATCCGACACACCCCGCGGCAGCGGGGTGTGTCGTTTACGGACCCGCATTCGTATGAACAGCGCAGGCAATTCCGAAGTTTCGAATCCGCATGGGCGTGCTTCCACCGCGCGACTGCGCCGTGCCCTGCACGACACGCGTCCGCTGGTGATGGGCATTCTCAATGTCACGCCGGACTCGTTTTCCGATGGTGGCCGCTATACCGCCCTCGATGCCGCCGTGCGTCACGCCGAGCAGATGGCCGCCGAGGGGGCCGACATCATCGATATCGGTGGTGAGTCCACGCGCCCTGGCGCCACGGCAGTCAGCGAGGCCGATGAACTGGCGCGCGTGATCCCGGTTATCGAGGCGTTGCGGGCACGACTCGATATTCCACTTTCCATCGATACCAGCAAGGCCGGTGTCATGCGTGCCGCGGTCGCCGCCGGTGCCGACATGATCAACGACGTGAACGCGCTGCGTGCCGACGGTGCGCTGGCCGTGGCACGTGCTGCCGGTGTGCCGGTGTGTCTCATGCACATGCGCGGTGAGCCGCGTACCATGCAGGAGGCACCGGTCTATACTGATGTATGCGCGGAGGTCATGGCCTTCCTGCAGGAGCGTGTGGCGGCCTGTCGTGAAGCGGGGATCCCGCAGGCGGACCTGATCATCGATCCCGGCTTCGGCTTCGGCAAGAATCTCGAGCAGAACCTGGCCCTGTTTCGCGGCTTACCGGCGTTTAGCCGCATGGGCTTAGCCGTTCTGGTGGGCGTTTCACGCAAGTCCATGCTTGGTACAATCCTCGACAGGACGGCCGATGAGCGCCTCTACGGCAGCCTGGCACTGGCGGCGCTGGCACTGGAGAAGGGGGCGCGCATTCTGCGCGTGCATGATGTGGCGGCGACCGTGGATGTGGTGAAGGTCTGCCAGGCGCTGGCGGCCGGGAGAAGGGCACCGCAGGAAAACAGAGAACAGCATAATGACGCGTAAATATTTTGGTACCGACGGCATTCGCGGCAAGGTGGGGGAAGCACCCATTACCCCGGACTTCGTGCTCAAGCTGGGCTGGGCGGTGGGTCGCGTACTGGCCAACGAGGGCAACAGCCGGGTGCTCATCGGCAAGGACACGCGTATCTCCGGCTACATGTTCGAATCGGCACTGGAAGCGGGCCTGTCCGCCGCGGGCGTGGATATTCACCTGCTCGGTCCCATGCCGACTCCGGCCATCGCCTACCTGACGCGCACCCTGCATGCCCAGGCGGGCATCGTCATCAGCGCCTCGCACAATCCCTACTATGACAATGGCATCAAGTTCTTTTCCGCCGAAGGCACCAAGCTTGCCGACGACATCGAGCTGGCCATCGAGGCCGAGCTGGATCGCGACATGATGTGCAACGACTCGGCCCACCTGGGCAAGGCGGTGCGCGTGGTGGATGCGCCCGGGCGTTATATCGAATTCTGCAAGAGCACCATTCCGCACCGGGTCAACCTGTCCGGCCTGCGCATGGTGGTGGACTGCGGTCATGGCGCCACCTACCACGTGGCGCCGGCGGTGTTCAGCGAACTGGGTGCCGATATCTCCACGCTGGGGACCGAACCCGACGGCGTCAATATCAACGAGGGCGTGGGTTCGACCAATATCAAGGCCTTGCGTGCGGAAGTGATCGCCCGCGGCGCCGACGTGGGGATCGCCTTCGATGGTGACGGCGACCGCGTCATCATGGTCGATCGTCATGGTCACGAGGTGGATGGCGACGAACTGCTGTATATCATTGCCATGGACCGCCAGCGCAACGGTACCCTCGAAGGCGGCGTGGTGGGTACGCAGATGACCAACCTCGGGCTGGAGCATGCCTTCGCCGGGCACGACATTCCCTTTGCGCGGGCGAAAGTGGGTGACCGCTACGTGATGGAGAAGCTGCTGCGGGAGCAGTGGTACCTCGGTGGCGAATCCTCCGGGCACATCATCTGCCTGGATCGCACCAGCACCGGTGACGGGATCGTCTCGGGTCTGCAGGTACTCTCGGCCATGGTCACCAGCGGCAAGGATCTCCATGAGCTGCGCCAGGACATGCAGAAATATCCCCAGCACATGGTCAATGTGCGTCTCGCCTCCCGTTTCGACCCCGGCAGTTCCGAGGCCATCCAGAGCGCGGTGCGCGACGCCGAGGCCGAACTCAACGGCTCCGGCCGCGTGCTGTTGCGGCCCTCGGGGACCGAGCCCCTCATTCGCGTCATGGTCGAGGGCCGAGACGGCCACCAGGTCCGCAAACTGGCCGAGCAACTGGCCGGCGTGGTTCAGGACGCCGTCAGCGCCTGAGGGGCGTTTTTCCCGTTTTTTCCGTAGCTTGAGGCGCCGAAATCGCCCGTGGCGGGCCCGTCACGATTGATTTATTGGCCTGATGGCGCTACCCTTTCGCGCTTTGTCACCGCAGGACATTCTTGGAGGAAACATGCGCAAGTCGCTGGTAGCAGGTAACTGGAAGATGAACGGTTCCCGGGACAGTATTCGGGCCCTGCTCGGCGGGATCCTCGACGGCATTGGTGAGGTCAACACCGCCTCCGTTGCCGTGTGCGCACCCTTCGTCTATCTCCAGCAGGTCAGCGAGCAGCTCGTCGGCAGCCCGGTGGCCTGGGGCGCGCAGAATGTCAGTGAGCACGAGAAGGGCGCCTTCACCGGCGAGATCGCCGTTTCCATGCTGCAGGACTTCAATTGTGGCTACGTCATCGTCGGCCACTCGGAGCGTCGCAGCCTCTATGGTGAGGACGATGCCCTGGTGGCGGCCAAGTTTGCCCGCGTGCGTGCGGCTGGCATGACGCCCATCCTGTGTGTGGGTGAGACCCTCGAAGAGCGCGAAGCCGGCATTACCGAGAAGGTCGTAGCACGCCAGTTGCAGGCCGTGCTCGATGCCGAAGGTGTGGGTGCGCTGGCCGACGCCGTGGTGGCCTACGAGCCCGTGTGGGCCATTGGTACCGGCAAGACCGCCAGCCCCGAGCAGGCCCAGGAGGTGCACGCCTTCATCCGTGGCATGATCGCCGCGCAGGATGCCGCCGTGGCGGAAGGCCTGGTCATCCAGTATGGTGGCAGTATGAAGGGCACCAATGCCGCCGAGCTGCTGGCCCAGCCCGATATCGACGGCGGCCTCATCGGTGGCGCCTCCCTCGATGCCGCGGAATTTCTGACCATTTGCAAGGCAGCGGGCTAAGGCACCGCGGCCGGGAACAGGTTTCAATACCCACGATGTACAACACGATTCTGGTCTTTCATGTCATCCTCGCCATTGCCGTGGTGGGGCTGGTGCTGTTGCAGCAGGGCAAGGGTGCCGATGCGGGTGCTGCCTTTGGCAGCGGGGCCTCGGCCACCGTCTTCGGTGCGCGGGGTTCGGGTAATTTTCTTACCCGTGTTACCGCCGTACTGGCGACCCTGTTCTTCGTCACCAGCCTGAGCCTGGCGGTGCTGGCCAAGCAGCTCGCCGGTGGCGAGAGCGTGGTGGACACGGTTGCCCCGGAGACCCCGGACGCCGAGGTCACGGTTCCGGTCGAAGCACCGGCACCGGCTGAAGCCCCGGCCCCCGAGGCTGCACCGGGTACGGATGCGGGCGTGGCGCCGACGGAAGGCGTCCCCACCGCCGATTGAGCGGCCCGGAGTGACAACGAAATATTGCCGAAGTGGTGGAACTGGTAGACACGCTATCTTGAGGGGGTAGTGGCGAAAGCCGTGCCGGTTCGAGTCCGGCCTTCGGCACCATAAACAGAACCACGGTTTTTACCGTGGTTTTTTTTGCCTGCGTGATACGAACCGGCACTCCCCCGTGCCGGTTGACGCAGGCCATCCCTGGCCTGCGCCCTGCGGG